>NZ_JBLYQK010000014.1:0-77073 GCF_048799765.1 Brevundimonas sediminis | reverse complement strand
TCAAACCCCGGGCGAGGCCCGGCGTCCCGCGCCCTTCCCACCCTCGCCGGGTCAACCGGTGGAGGACGATGACCAATTCCGCCCACCCCCCACACCCGACACCCCACGCCCCACGCCCCAACACGCTATGCTCCCCCTATGACCGACTCACACGCTGACGGCCGCTGCGGTTGGTGCGGAACCACCGACGCCCTCTACATCGCCTATCACGACGAGGAATGGGGCGTGCCCGAGTACGACCCGCGCGCCCTGTGGGAGAAGCTGATCCTCGACGGCTTCCAGGCCGGGCTGGCGTGGATCACCATCCTGCGGAAACGCGAGGGCCTCCGCGACGCCTTCGACGGCTTCGATCCCGAGAAGGTCGCCGCCTATGGCGAGGCCGACATCGAACGGCTGCTCGGTGATCCCCGCATCATCCGCTCGCGCGCCAAGATCAACGCCGCCATCCGTGGGGCGCAGATCTGGCTGGAGATGCGGGACAACGGGGAGGACTTCTCCGCCTGGCTGTGGTCCTTCGTCGGCGGCGCGCCGATCCAGAACGACTGGTCCGACTTCCGCGAGGCTCCGGTGAAGACGCCGGAGAGCGAGGCCATGGCCAAAGCGCTGAAAAAGCGTGGCTTCAACTTCTGCGGCCCCGTGATCGTCTACGCCTTCATGCAGGCGGTCGGCATGGTCAACGACCACCAGACCCCCTGCTTCCGCCATGCGCAGGTGCGGGCGATGGCCCGCCCGTGAGCCAGGTCCGCACCGCCCCCACCCTGTCGCTCGAAACCCTGCTGGCCCAGTCCGTCGGCGGGCTGGTCTGCGGCGTCGACGAGGCCGGGCGCGGTCCCTGGGCCGGGCCGGTGTCCGCCGGCGCGGTCATCCTCAACCCCGACGACCTGCCCCCCGGCATCGATGACTCCAAGGCCCTGACCGAGAAGCGCCGGGCGGCGCTGGAGCCCGAGATCAAGGCCCGCGCCCTCGCCTGGGGGGTCGGCTTCGCCTCGGCGCGGGAGATCGAGGAGCTGAACATCCTCGGCGCGACGGGCCTGGCCATGCGCCGCGCCGTCGAGGCCCTGCCGGTCCACCCCGCCGCGGCCCTGGTGGACGGCAACTACCGCTTCAAACTCCCCTGCCCGATCCAGACGGTCGTGAAGGGCGACAGCCTCAGCCTGTCGATCGCCGCGGCCTCCATCCTCGCCAAGACGGCGCGGGACCGGGTCATGATCGAGCTCGACGCCCTCTACCCCGCCTACGGCTTCGCCCGGCACAAGGGCTACAACGCCCCCATCCACGCTGAAGCGCTCAGGCTCCACGGCCCTTGCCCGGAGC
Organism: Brevundimonas sediminis; assembly: GCF_048799765.1. NCBI lineage: Bacteria > Pseudomonadati > Pseudomonadota > Alphaproteobacteria > Caulobacterales > Caulobacteraceae > Brevundimonas > Brevundimonas sediminis. The sequence continues at coordinate 75,759 of NZ_JBLYQK010000014.1, read as the reverse complement.
ACCGGCGCACCTGGGGGCCGGTGAAGGCGCTGCTGGAAGGCTAGGCGTCAGATATGCAGGGCGCCGCCCAGCATGGCGCCCATCATCGCGGCGATGACCCCGCCGCCGACGATCAGGGCCCATTCCGGAAGGGCGCGCACCATGTCGCGGAAGGTCGGCTCCATCGTCTCCGGGACGGCGCTGGCGGAGCGGGCTTCCACACGGCGGGCGGGCGGCGTCTTCCAGGCGGCGACGCCGAACGCATCGGCGGCCCGGTCGTAGGCGCGGACGCCTTCCATGCGGCGCGAAGGGGTCATGTGCATCGTGTCCATGGCGGACAGAACGGTCGCGGACTCAAGCCGTTCCCGAACGCCCCGTCAGGCCGCGTCGGCGACCTCGATCCGGCGATCGCCGACCACGAACAGATACTCGACGTTCCTCAGCCGCCCGACCGCCCCGACCTTCTCCCCCTTGGGATTGTGGATGCCGATCCGGGCCCCGACATAGCGCGGCCGGGCGATCTCGATCACCTGCACCTCGCCCCGCACGGACAGCATGGCCACCAGCTGGTCCCGGCTCAGATAGCCTTCGTCGTTGAAGGACACGACGAGGTTGGGCGCCTTCAGGTTGGCGATGACCGACTCCAGCGCCGGACCGATGCCGGGGCGGCTGTTGAAGGCGCTCTTGCGGGTCTTCACATCGATCCGCTTGTTCGCCACCCCATAGGTCTCGGGCTTGTCCCACAGGACCAGACTTTCCCAGCAGTGGTAGTTCCCGAGGTAGGAATGCTGGTTGTAGGGCGGATCCAGATAGACGAGGTCGGCCTCGATCTCCGGGGCGATCTGAACCGCGTCGGCGTGGGTCGCCTTGCAGGGGCCGCCGGGAACGCCGGGCAGGATGTCGGGCATTCGCAGCTCCAGCGGCTTCAGCGCCCTTGGAGCCCAGGACTTCATATAGGCCATCTGCAGGCCCGCCGTGGAATCCACACGGTCCGCCGCCTCCATCAGGGCGACCAAAGCCACCGCCTCAAGCTCCGGCTCCAGCGCCATCGCCGCGATCCGCTCGCGCATGGCGTCGATGACCGCGCCGTTGTCGGGATGGAAGAAGCGGGCGTCCTCGCAGAAGGCCCTGGTGAACCAGCCCGCCTCGGGCTTCAGTCCCCGCAGTTCGGCCAGAACCGCCTCGGCACGCTCAAGCCAGCGCTCGCGGTCCGCCTGCACATAGGCGGTGGCGAGGGTGTGGGCATAGGCGTTGTGATCGTTGGACCAGACCCGGAAGCCCTGCCCTTTCAGGGCATGGCCCACCCGGGCCGAGCCGGAGAACAGGTCGCACACCCCTCCCCCCTGCGGCAGCAGGGCGGCGACCGTGGCCGACACCTGACCCAGCAGGGCGCGCTTGGAGCCGATGTACTTGATCACGTCGCCTCCCTTCGCGAGGGATCAGGCGCGCCCCTTGCCGCCCTTCTTGGTCGGAGCATGGGCCAGACGCAGCAGATTCGCAGCCCCCGGCGCGCCGAAGGGCGTGCCGGCGAGGATCAGGATCCGCTGGCCCGGCTCGGCGAGGCCGTAGGCCATGGCGCTGGTGACCGCGTCCTCGGTGACGTCCTCCAGGGACGTCGGCTCCTTGCCCAGCCGGGTCTCCAGCCCCCAGACCAGCGCCAGACGGCGGGCGGTGTCGGGGTTCGGGGTCAGGGCCAGCACCGGCTGCAGCGGGCGCTCGCGCGCCATGCGCCGGGCGGTGCCGCCCAGGGTGGTGAAGACGACGATACAGGCGGTCGACTGGGCTTCCGCCGCCTTGCGGGCCGCAGCCACCAGGGCGTCGGCGTCAAAGTCGTGCATGCCGGCGTGCTCGGCGTCCATCAGGCTGGGCCAGAGGGGATCGCACTCGACCCGCTCGATGATCCGGCTCATCACCGAAACGGCCTCCAGCGGGTACTGGCCCGAAGCGGTCTCGGCCGACAGCATCAGGGCGTCCGCGCCCTCATAGGCGGCATTGGCGACGTCCGAAGCCTCGGCCCGGGTCGGGGCCGGGGCGCTGGTCATCGATTCCAGCATCTGGGTGGCGACGATCACCGGCACGCCGCGATCGCGGGCGGCGCGGATGATCTGCTTCTGGGCCACCGGCACCTCTTCCGGGTCCAGCTCCACGCCGAGATCGCCGCGCGCGACCATCACGCCGTCGCAATAGTCCAGGATGCTGTCCAGCTGGGCCAGGGCCTGGGGCTTCTCGATCTTCGCCAGACAGGCGGCCTTGCCCTTCACCAGCTGCTTCAGCTCGGCCATGTCCTCGGCCTTCTGCACGAAGCTGAGGGCGACCCAGTCAACGCCGATGCGCAGGGCGAAGGCCAGGTCCTCGCGATCCTTCGGCGTCAGGGCCGAGACCGGAATCACCGCTTCCGGGACCGCCACGCCCTTGCGGTCGGACAACTTGGTCCCGCTCTCGACGGTGACGTCGGCCCACTCGTCGGTGCGCTTGCCGACCCGCAGGCGGACCCGGCCGTCATCCAGCAGCAGCAGCATGCCGGTGCGCAGGGCCTTGAAGATTTCCGGATGCGGCATCTGCACCCGCGTCTCGTCGCCGGGGGTCGGATCAAGGTCGAAGCGCATGGTGTGGCCGGGCGCCACGTCGATCTCGACATTGGCGAACCGGCCCAGCCGAAGCTTGGGCCCCTGCAGGTCCGCCAGCACGCCCAGCGGACGCTTCAGCGCCATCTCGGCGCCGCGCACGGCCTTGAGGGCGGCGGCGTGATCCTCGTGCGAGCCGTGGCTGAAGTTCAGACGGAAGACGTCCACTCCCGCCTGGGCGAGCGCCTTCACCGTCCCGGGGGCCCGGCTGGCGGGGCCAAGGGTGGCGACAATACGGGCGCGCCGGGCTCTGTTCATCGTGAGGCTCTGGTCGTTTTACGGATGCGCGCCCCTTGTGCCTGTGAAACACGAAACGGGTAAGGCCGGTCCGCGTCCTCGAAACACGAGTTTATGAAACAGGCTTCACCGGCCGGCGGGGCAGGTCGATCCCCCCGGGGCCTGCAGCTCGATGCACCGTCCGTCCAGTCCGGCAGGCGTCGGCACGCCGACGATGGGCGCGAGGGTCGGGGCGATGTCGATGGTGCGGACCGGCAGGAAACGCTCCTGCCCCTCTGCGCCCGGCCACCAGAAGATGATGGGCACGCGGCGGTCATAGTCCCACGGCGTGCCGTGGCCGGCGATGGTGCCTCCGACACGGCCGCCGGCGACCACATTCTCGTTGAGGGCGACGATAATGTCCGGAGAGCGCCCGGCGACCGTCGACAGCCGCAGCCGCTGGCGCACCGTCATCAGGTCCGGGGTGAGGTCGGCCGGCGGCAGGGGTTCGGCCAGCAGGACGTCCCGGCTTTCAGCGAACGCGATGTCGGGATTGGCGCGCAGCAGCGGCAGGGCCGCCTCGACCACCCGGGTCCGCAACGGCTCGGGCAGGACGCGCAGCTCCTTGTCCCCGACCACCAGTCCGCTCCCGCCCGAAGACAGCGGTCCGTCGGCCAGGCCGAACTGCGCCTTCAGGGTCTCATTGATCGCAGCCAGACGACGGGAATCGGCGCGATGGGCGTGCGGGTAGCCGCGCTCGGACAGGCGCTCGACGAAGTCGGACCCGCCGTGGTCGGCGGTCAGCACCACGATCGCCCCTTGCGGCAACTGATCGAGGAAGCGGCCCAGGGCGGCGTCGAGCCTGAACATCTGCTCGCACATCTCCGGCCCCTGGGTCCCGTAGCCGTGCCCGATGCGGTCGGTGGCCGACAGGCTGACGCCCAGCATGTCCACCACCCCGCGCCGGCCGAGCTGCCGGGTCTCCAGAAGCTCCGTTGCGGCCTCAAGGGTCAGCTCGTCCAGGATCGGCGAGGTGTCGAGGGCGAAGTTCGCCGGCGGCAGCGCCGAGGTGAAGGTCCGGCCGTTGATCGCCCACTCGCCGTCCAGCCGGCGGCAGGCGTCATGGGTGTAGGTCCACGCCGGCGGCGTCGCCGCCAGGCGTGCGGCGATACGGCTGTTCAGGGCCGCGACCGGTTGCAGCCGGGCCTCCGCGGTCTGCCCAGGCTCGACATAGGTCGTGAAGCCGAAGCCGTCCGTGTACCAGTAGGCGCCGTCGCCCAGGTGGCCGTTCAGGTTGATCGCCCCCCGGTCCTTGCCGGACACGGCGTAGACCCGGCTCTCCGGGCTGGCGGTCTTGAGCCAGTCCGCCAGGGTGGTGGCGTCCAGTTGCCCGGGGCCGACCACGCCGTTGTCCGTGGTGTCGTCGCCGTGGGCCAGATGGTTCTGCGGCGCGAACAGGCAATAGACCTCCTTGCCGGTCGCCGGATCGATCCAGTCATTGGCCGGGATGCCGGTGCGGGCCGGATTCATGCCGGTCAGAACGGTGGAGTGCCCCGGGCAGGTCTCGGTCAGGCCGTGCTGCTGGAAGCCGTTGGCGTGCACCCGGCCCTGACGCGCCAGGGTCGCCAGTCCGCCGGTGAAGTCGTCGCGGTACTGGTTGAACAGATTGGCGCTGAACTGGTCGATGACGATGGTCACGACCAGCGTCGGACGGCTCGTCGATTCGGCCGCGGGGGCAGGTCCCTCGACCGCCACCGGCGCGGTTCGCGGCTCACCCGTCGGGAGCCAGCCCTGGACGGTGGCGCATCCGCCGAGGGCCAGAAGGGCCGCGGCGGCGGCGAGGGTGGTGCGAACTCGGGTCACTTGGCGTCTCCTGCGGTCGTCGCCGGGTAACGCCTGCTCACGACACTCCTGCGACAGCCGGGACTGCTACGCTCCCCGAACCGTCGATGCTAGCCCCGGACGGCGCTCCAGGCGGCCACAAAGGCCCGGGCGCGCTCGGCGACCCCGGCGGCGGTCATGCCCGGCTTGAACAGGGCGCCGCCGACGCCGAAGCCCGAAGCCCCCGCCGCATGCCAGCCCGCCAGATTGTCCGGCGTCACGCCGCCCACGGCGTACAGCCGTTGGTCCGACGGCAGGACGGCCCGCAACGCCTTCAGTCCGGCCGGACCGGCGATCTCCGACGGGAACAGCTTGAGCACCTGCGCCCCGGCCTTCAACGCGGTGAAGGCCTCGGTCGCGGTGAAGACGCCCGGCATGGACAGGGCGCCGACGGCGACCGTCTCGCGGATCACATCGGGATCGGCATTGGGCGAGATGATGATCTGCCCGCCCGCGTCCGCCACCTCGCGCACCGCCTCCGGCGTCAGGACCGTGCCCGCGCCCACGAGAGCCCGATCCCCCAGCGCCTCGCGCAGACGCCGGATGCTGTCCAGCGGGCGCGGCGAGTTGAGCGGCACCTCCAGACAGGTGAAGCCGGCGGACAGCAGGGACTCACCGACCTCAACCGCCTCGTCGGGGGTCAGGCCGCGCAGGATGGCGACCAGCGGCAGGGCATCCAGCCGGTCCAGAACAGCCTTTGTCATCGCATCGTCTCCCAGGCCCGCCACAGACCGGCGGCGGTGGCCGCCTCCACGTCCGCGACCACAACATCCTCTAGTCCGGCCAGGGCCAGCGCCGACCGGTAGCGCTCCGCCAACGCCGGCGCGCCCAGCAGGGCGATCCGGCCCTCCAGTCCCTCGCGCGCCTCGCCGGAAATCTCGGCGCCGATCAGAAGGCCCGACAGATAGTCCTGAAGGCCGGACGGGGCCACGCGTCCGGCCAGCATGCCGACGCGGGCCGAGAACAGGGTCCGCCCCAGCGGCGCATCCTCCAGCCCGGCGAGGACCCCCGCCGTAAAGGCCTCGCCATCCGTCCCGGCGGCGCCGCCGAGGAAGGAGGGAGCGCCGCCGATGGCCGCGAACATCTCCCCGGTCATGTGGGTGCGAAAATCACTGATCCGATCGCCGTCCATACGGGCCCATTTGCTGTGGGTGCCGGGCGCGATGATGCGGTCAAAGCCGCCCCCCAGACCGAACAGCTGGGTCTCCTCGCCCCGCATCACATCGTCCAGCATGCCGTCGCGCCAGACGGCCACGCCCGGCAGGATATGCACCTCCGGCGAGTCCGCCGGCCGGACGACATAGCCCGCGAGGTCGGCAAGACCCGCCGGACAGGGCGCATAGGGGGCCTCCAGCCAGCGCCCCCGCGCCCCGGCCATGCCGCAAACCACCACCGGCAGATCTTCGTCCAGCCAGTCGGACGCCACCTCGGTCAGAACATCGGCGAACCGGTCCGGGGCCAGGGTCGAGGCCCCGCGCCCATCATCGCGCCGCCCGAGAACGGCGCCGCCTTCCGCCATGCGGAAGACCCGCAGGTTGCTGGACCCCCAGTCCACGCCGATCAGGGCCGTCGCTGTGCTCATGCCATCCGGATTAGCGAAAAAGGAACGGCGCGGCGATGACCGCCGCGCCGGAAGAGTTCACGGGCCGGAACAATAGGGAGACCGCCGACCCGCCACGGGCCCGTCTGAGGGAAAGGTCGAAAGGTTGCCCTTGAACGACGCTTCAGACGGGATCGCGTTTTCACCAATGCAAATATGCTTCACAGGTGACAAAGCCGTCAAGGTGATTTTAGATAGCGCTAACATTCCGACACAGAAGCGGTTTGAGGAAACATGACGGACGGGAAGCGCGGTCTCACCCGGAGACAGGCAGCGATGCTGGCCACGGCGACACCCCTGCTGGCGGGCGCGGGTCTGCCACAGACGACGCCGGCCTATCAGTGGCGCAATGTGAAGGTCGGCGCGGGCGGCTTTATCCCGGGCATCGTCTTCAGCCGGGTCGAACGACATCTGGCCTACGCCCGCTCGGACATGGGCGGGGCCTATCGCTGGGACTCGCGGTTGGCGCGCTGGCTTCCGCTGCAGGACGACACCCCGATCTCCAATGACTTCGGCGTGGAAAGCATCGCGCCCGATCCGGTCGATCCGGACGTCGTGCACGCCGCCGTGGGCGTCAGCCGCCACGCCCCCGCGGCCATGCTGCGCTCGGAGAATCGGGGGGGCGCCTGGCGCCGGACCCCTGTCCCGTTCCGGATGGGCGGCAACGAGGACGGGCGCGGCCTGGGCGAGCGGCTGGCCATCGACCCCAACGACACCCGCATCCTCTATTACGGCTCCCGTCACGACGGCCTGCAGCGCAGCACGGACGGCGGCCTGACCTGGCGTCGGGTGGCGAGCTTCCCGCTCCGGGGGCTCGGGCTCGAGCTCGACGGACCGACCCACGGCGGCCTGTCCTTCGTCGTTTTCGACCCGACCAGCGGAACGCCCGGCGCCGGTTCACGCGTCATCCTGGTCGGCGTCGCCGATCCGGGCGGCCCCCGGCTGTACCGCTCGCGGGACGCGGGCGTCAGCTGGGCGCCGGTCGAGGGCGGCCCCCGCCCCGAACTGTCCGCGGCCAAGGCCGAGCTCGATGATCGGGGCGTGCTGTTCCTGACCTGCTCGCTCGGCATCGGTCCGAACGGCGTCACGGACGGGCAGGTCTGGCGGCTGGACACCCGCACCGACGCCTGGCGCGACATCACCCCGCCCCGTCCGCTGGGCGGATTCATGGGCGTAGCCGTCGACCGGACCCGTCCCGGCGTGGTCGTGGTCTCGACCCTGAACCGGTGGCAGCCCGGCGACACTCTGTGGCGTTCGGTCGACGACGGCAGCAGTTGGACCAGCCTGCGCGAACAGGCCCGACGGGACGTCAGCGCGACCCCCTATCTCTACTGGGGGAACGACGAGCCGGACTTCGGCTGGTGGATCGCCGCCCTGGCCATTGACCCGTTCGACGGCGACCACGCGGTCTATGCGACCGGCGCGACCGTCTATGCGACCACGAACCTGTCCGCGGCGGATCGAAGTCAACCAACCGACTGGACCCCGTGGGTGGAAGGCATCGAGCAGACCGCCGTCATCACCCTGATCAGCCCCCCGGTCGGCCCGCATCTGCTGACCGGTTTCGGCGACATCTCGGGCTTCGCCCATGAGGATCTGGATCGCTCCCCCGACCTCCAGTTCACCACCCCGGTCTTCGCCAACACCAACCAGATCGACTACGCCGGGCGCGCGCCGAACATCGTGGTGCGCAGCGGCACGCCGCACGAAGGCGTCGGCTCGGAGGGCCATGACGGCTCGACCCTCGCCTGGTCGGACGACGCCGGACGCAGCTGGAAGCCGCTGGGACGGCCACGCCCCGCCGGCGTGCCGGAGACGGCCTCGAACCCGCGCATGGACCTGTATCGGGATGCACCGATCGCGGTGACGGCCGACGGAGCGACCTTCGTGCTGGCGACGCCGCAGGTCATGTATTCCGACGACCGGGGAGCGGGCTGGCGCCCCTCGCAGGGGCTGCCGCTGTTCCTGCGTCCCGTGCCGGATCGGGTCGACGGGCAGTTGCTGTACGCGCTCGATTTCGCCACAGGCGGCTGGTTCATCAGCACCGACGGGGCCCGCAGTTTCACCCGGATCGCCAGCCGGGGCCTGCCGCCGGATCTCGGCCCGGACCGGGTCACCTGGCGCGAGCAGGCCTGGCCGCTGAAGGCCACGCCCCGCCACGAAGGCGACCTGTGGTTCGTGTCGCGCGACGGCCTGTTCCGCACCCGGGACGCCGGGCAGTCCTTTGCCCGCGTGGCGTCGGACCTGTCGGTCGAGATGATGGATTTCGGCCGCGCGCCGCCGGGCAGGACCTACCCTGCCCTGTTCGCCATCGGCACGCGCGGCGACGTGCGCGGGGTCTGGCGCTCGGACGACGAGGGCCTGAACTGGATCCGCGTCAATGACGCCCGGCACGAGTACGCCCGACGCTTCCGCGCCATCGCCGGCGATCCGCGGGTGTTCGGCCGGGTCTATGTCGCCACCGACGGCCGTGGCGTGGTCTATGGGGAACCGGAGGGACAGTCATGAGCAGCACCCGGCGCAATCTTCTGAAGGCGGGCCTCGCCGCCTCGGCCCTTCCTGTCGCCGGTTGCGCGACGACCGGCGGCGCGGCGGGCTCGGGTCCGTTCAGGCCGACGTGGGAGTCGCTGATCGCAGGCTATTCGACCCCGGACTGGTTCCGGGACGCCAAGCTGGGCCTGTGGGCGCACTGGGGGCCGCAATGCGTGCCCGAGTTCGGCGACTGGTACGGGCGCCAGATGTATATCCAGGGCAATCCCTTCTACGATCATCATCTGGCGCACTACGGCCATCCCAGCGAGACCGGCTTTCTGGACATCATCGGCCGCTGGAAGGCCGAGGCCTGGCGGCCGGAGGAGTTGCTGGACCTCTTCCAGGCGGCGGGGGCCCGCTACGTCGTGGCCATGGCCCAGCATCACGACAATTTCGACCTGTTCGACTCCCGCCATCATGCGTGGAACAGCACCCGTGTCGGGCCCGGGCGCGACATCGTCGGGACCTGGGAACGGCTGGTGCGTCAGCGGGGCCTGCGCTTCGGCGTCAGCAACCACGGGGCCCACGCCTGGCACTGGTGGCAGACCGCCTACGGCTATGACGCCGAGGGGCCGCGCGCCGGTCGCCGCTACGACGCCGCCACCCTCACCCGGGCCGACGGGGCGGGCAAATGGTGGGACGGGCTGGACCCGCAGGAGCTCTACACGGGCCCCACATTCGCGCCCCCCAACGGCATCGACACCATTGCCGGTATGAACGCCTGGCACGATGAGCGCGACGGCCAGTGGATCGAGACCCCGCCGGAGGCCAACCCGGCCTTCACCCGGTCCTGGGTCGCCCGGCAGAGGGATCTGGTCGACCGCTACAAGCCGGACCTGGTCTATTTCGACAACTACGGCCTGCCGCTGGGCCAGCACGGTCTGGATGCGGCGGCCTACCTCTACAACGCCTCACTGGCGTCGCGGGGCGAACTGCCGGTCGTCAACGGCAAGCGGCTGGAGCCGGCGCAGCGGCGCGGCATCGTCGAGACGGTCGAGCGCGGCTTCAACGACGCCCTGATGCCCGAGCCGTGGCAGACCGACACCTGCATCGGCGACTGGCACTACAACCGCAGCCGGTTCGAGAACCACAGCTACGTTCCGGCCAAGGGCGTGGTCCAGCGGCTGTGCGACGTGGTGTCGAAGAACGGCAATCTGCTGCTCAGCATCCCCATGCGCGGCGACGGCTCCATCGACGCCGACGAGCGCGCCATTCTCGGCGATCTGGCGGCCTGGGTGGCGATCAACGGCGAGGCCATCTTCGAGAGCCGCCCCTGGCGCATCTACGGCGAAGGCCCCACCGCCGTCGCCGCCGGCATGCATGGTGAGGCCGGTGCGCGCCCCTGGACCGCCGGCGACATCCGCTTCACTACCCGCGCCGGCCTCCTGTACGCGCTCGCGCTGGACTGGCCGGAAGACGGCAAGGTCCACATCCGCGCCCTCGGCCGTCAGGCGCTGGAGGGCCGCACGATCGAGCGGGTCGAACTGGTCGGCGGCGGCGCCCTGCCCTTCAGCCAGACGGCGGACGGGCTGGTCATCGACCTGCCCGCAGACCGGCCGGTGGCCTTCGTGCCCGCCTTCCGCATCCGCGGCGCCGGACTGGTCTGACGAAAAGGGCCGGACGGGATCTCTCCCGCCCGGCCCTGAACCTGCGCCGTTGTCTGTCTAAGAGACCGGCAGCTCGAACGGGACGGCCGGCAGATTGTCCGGGCCGTACAGGTTGCAGACCGGGCTGTCGGCCCAGCAGAAGCGGACGAAGGCCGCCTGAGGCGCGGTCAGCCAAACCGTCGCGCCCTGCACCGTTCCCGGCGTGAAGCGGCAGGTCTTGTCCTGATCGCAGACCTCGAAGCCGATGGCGTCATCGGCGCTCAGCGTCACCAGTCCCGTGCCCGCATGGGCGAAGTCGATGCGGATGCGGTCGCCCTCGCGTACGGCGCTGACCGGCGAGGGCGAACGGGCGACGGTCGTGTCCCCGGCCAGACGCCGGGCCTCCAGCGACAGGCGGCGGCCGACCTCGCGCTTGTTGGTCGGGTGAATGTCGTAGCGGTCCCCGATATCGATGGCGACAGCGATGCCCGCGCGCGGATCCGCCTCGACCACCTGGCGCTGGACGTCCCGAAGCTCGGCCCAGCTCGACGCATGGGGCTCACTCCAGGCCGGTCCGAAATTGGCCAGCTGCACCACGAGGAAGGGCGCGTCAGGGGCTTCGAAGCGGGCGCGCCAGTCGGCCATCAGCCCGGTCAGCAGACGCGTGTAGCCGACCGGGTCGCCCACGTTCGACTCGCCCTGATACCAGGCGAAGCCGGTCAGGGCGTAGGGCCCCAGCCCCGCGATCATGCCGTTGTAGAGGGTCGTGGTGCCGCTGCCCCCGATCCACGGCGCCCGGGGCGGTCCGGGCAGGGTGCTCATGGCCGCCGACGTGTGGAAACGCCACGGTTCGGCCAGGGAGACGGTCGAGCCGTCCGCCAGTTCGATCCGCTTGTCTTCGGCCGGTCCCCACATGCCGCCGCCGCCGCCCAGATCGAGCACGCCGACCGCGATCAGGTTGCGGCCGGGCCTGAGCAGGCCGGCCGGGATCACATAGTCGCGCGGCGTATCCCAGCCCTGCATCCCGCCCAGCCGATGGCCGTTGACGAAGACGACGTCCATGTCATCGATCGGCCCCAGCACGATGTGCGCGTCCCCCCGGGCCTGCGCCCGGGTCAGCTGCACGGAGGTCCGGTACCAGCCGGTGCCGTCGTAGTTGCCCAGCACCGGGCCGTCGGTTTCCCAGAAGCCCGCCGGCTTCGCCAGCGTCCATCCGCTGTCGTCGAAGCGCGCGTCGGTCCAGGGGATGGTCTCCTTGAGCCCCGGCTCGTTCTCGCGCCACCATTGCTCGGACACCCGGTCCCAGAAGGCGACGCCCGATTCCGGCGAGGCCGCGTGGGCCGCCAGGATCTGCAGGGCCTCGTCATAGTCGCCGGCCCGGCGCAGGGCGGCTTCACTGAGCCAGTCCTCGATGATCGAGCCGCCCCAGGAGGCGGAGATAAGTCCGATCGGGACCTGCTGGGTGCGGCGCAGTTCCTGCCCCATGAAATAGCAGGCGGCGCCGAAATTCGGTGTGCTGGCGGGACCGGACAGGCGCCAGACGCTGTCCGCCGGCAAGGCGGTCTCGTCCACGCGGGACAGGTTGCGGCGACCGACGAGGAGCAGGCGCATCTGCGGATCGGCGGAGTTGGCGACCTCGGTCTCGGCGTTGGTGACCTGACGCAGGCCGAACTCCATGTTCGACTGGCCCGAGCACAGCCAGACGTCGCCGATCAGGATGTCCGTCAGGGTCTGGGTCTGATCGCCCGACTGCGCGGTCAGGACATAGGGGCCGCCCGCGGCCGGAGGGGTGACGTCCGCCCGCCAGCGACCATCGGCGCCGACGGTGGTCCGGACCGACTGCTCGCCGAGGGTGACCGACACGGTGGCGCCAGGCCGGGCGCGACCCCAGACCGGTACGGGCCCGCCGCGCTGCAGGACCGCATGGTCCTGGAACACGTCGGCCATCAGCGGCGCGGACGCCGGGGTCTGGGCTTGGGCCTGGGCGGCTCCGGCCGCCAGCAGAAGGCCGAGGGCCAGCGATCCGGAACGAAATCCCATTGTCTTGCCCCTCAAGGATTAGCGACGGCGGACCTGAACGGCGGCGCCGGTGTACTCGACCACCTGCGCATTGGCCGCATCCCAGTCCAGCGCCGAACGGGTGGCGCCGTTGACGAAGCGGACGCGGAAGGTGCGGCCGGCCGGCATGCCCGGATAGGAACCTTCACGCGCGCCGATGGTCAGCACGCCCGACCGCTGGTCCCAACGCAGCGGGATGCGCGAGAACTCGCCCCGCTCATAGCCGTAGGTCGTGCCCGCATCGTCATAGAGATCGAAGCTGCCGTCCGCGCCCTGATAGACCGTCAGGGTGATAGGGCCGTCCAGCTTTTCAGCCGTGTACTGCACCTGCGGACCGGTCGGCAGGATCGAGCCGGCGCGGACATAGACCGGGATGCGGTCCAGCGGCGCGTCGACGGTGACCTCGCGGCCGCCGCTCTGCCTGCGACCGCTGTACAGGTCGTACCAGTCGGCGCCGGCCGGGAAATAGACCTTGCGGCTGCGCGCCCGGTACTCATGCACCGGCGCGACCATCAGCGACGGGCCGAGCAGGTACTGGTCATTGATGTCCAGCACCTTGCGGTCGTCGGCGAAGTCCATGGCCAGGCCGCGCATGATGGTGGCGTCCCGATGCCAGGTGTCGCCCGCCAGGGTGTAGATGTAGGGCATCAGGCGGTAGCGCAGGCGCATCTGGTCGCCGAAGGCGGCGTACAGATCGGTGCCCGGTTCGGCCAGGTTGTAGACCTCGCGCAGCGGGAACTCGCCGTGCGAGCGGAAGATCGGCGAGAAGGCGCCGAACTGGAACCAGCGCAGGTTCAGCTCCTCCCACTCGGCCTTGTTCTCGGGCGTCATACCCGCCGGGTTCGAGTAGCGCGCCTCGACCGCGAAGCCGCCGATGTCGTGCGTCCAGTTGGGCAGGCCCGACAGGCCCGCATTGACGCCGGCCGAAACCTGTTCGCGCAGGTCGTCCCAGCGCGCGACCACATCGCCCGACCACAGGGTCGAGCCGGTGCGCTGCAGACCGCCCCAGGCCGAGCGGGTCAGGATGTAGGTGCGGGTGTCCGGCTGTTCGGCGCGGAAGCGTTGATACACGCCCTCTGCGTTCATCAGCGGATAGGAGTTGAACACCAGCGCGCCCGGACCGGCCGCCGTCGGCCCCATACGCAGGGTGCGCTCGGGGATGTCGAGGTTGGAGTGCATGTCCGGCTCGACCGAATCCAGCCACCAGCCGTCAAAGCCCATGCCCTTGAAGCTGTCCGACATCTGACGCCAGTACAGGTCGCGCGCAGCGGGCAGGTAGGCGTCATAGAAGCTGTTGGCGTAGCCCGGTCCAACCCAGTCCTGCGCCCCCATGTCGACGTTGCGCGTGTACATGCCGCCGATCGCCTCAAGCTCCTTGTAGTGCTCGGTCGTCGGATAGAATTTCGGCCAGACCGAGATGATGATGTTGGCGTTCATGTCGTGAACGTCGCGCACCATCTGCGTCGGATCGGGGAAGCGGGCGCTGTCGAACTGGTGCGAGCCCCAGGCGTTTTCCGGCCAGTAGAACCAGTCCTGCACCACATTATCGATCGGCAGGCCCAGCTCGCGATAGCGACGGACAGTGTCCACCACCTCGGCCTGGGTGTTGTAGCGCTGACGGCTCTGCCAGAAGCCGTAGGCCCAGCGCGGCAGCATGACCGCCTTGCCGGTCAGGCCGCGATAGCCCGCCTGCACCTCGTCCAGGTTTTCACCGCGGATGAAATAGTAATCGAGGTCGGTCCCGGCCTGCGACCAGAGCGACAGGGCCTGCTGGTCCTGCTCGGCCTGCGGGTCGAGGTGGCGCAGGGCGATGTAGCCGTCTCCCGGGATCCATTCGACCTTGATCGACACCTGACGATTGGCCGGAAGCTCGACCTCGAAATCGTGGAACCACGGGTTCCAGTTCTGGCGCCAGCGGTCGATGCGCAGTTCCCCGTCGATCCAGACGCGGGCGTAGTTGGACGAATAGAGCTTGAACTTGTGCACGCCCGCATGCGGGGTCTCGATGGTGCCTTCCCAGGTGACGCGGACGCCCTCCTGCCCCGAGCGCCCCATATCGCCGACCTGAACCGGCTGGGCGGGCTGGGCCTTGAAGCCTTCGGGCCAGCGCTGCTGGTCACGGATGAACTCGTAGTTCACCTCATGCTCCTGCCGCTGGACCTTCAGCTCGTCGTCCTGGAAATAGCTGGCCGTCAGACCGCCGAACCGTCCCGTGGCGTCGCGCAGGATCAGGCGCTGGTCCAGCATGCCGTACTCGCGCGGATCGCCGAAACGGGTGATCGAGTTGTTGTCCCACAACAGGCCGTAGCCGCCGGTCGAGGCGACGAAGGGAATGCCGACGTCGATGTTGTGCTGGGCCAGTTCGACGTCATGGCCGCGATAGTTGGCGACGCCCTGCTGATGCTGGCCCAGGCCGTAGAAGGCGTCGTCGGCGCCCGGTTCGAACACCTGACGGACGGTGTTGTAGCGATGGGAGCCGGTCTGGTCCTCAATGGTGACCGGGGCGATCTCACGACCGTTCACCCGCTCGGCGAGGATCACCTCGCCCGACGGATCGAGGAAACGCACGGCGCCGGTGGCGAGCGTGACCTCGGCCGTGACCTCGGCCGCCTTGACCAGCACGACCTCGGCGCCCTGCTCGACGGTGAAACCCGTGGTCTGCGGGGTGGCCGTGACCATCAGGCTGGCCGGGGCCTCGAAGCTATCGTCCGGCGACGCCGTGACCCGGATGGTGCGCGGGCCATAGACCTGAAGCCGCACCGCCCTCGCCTCGCCGCTCGACGGGATCACGATCACCCCGTCCGGCAGGCGCTGCACGCGGTCGCTCGACACCGCCTGGAGCATCGGCGAGGCGACCGCCGCGACCGGCGCTCCCGCGGCCAGAACCAGCGCCATGGCGGCGGACTTGAGGAGACGGGCATGGGTCATGGCGATCACTCGTGTCGTCGTTCAGTCAGTAGGTGGCGGTGATCACGCGCAGCAGACGCGGGCGATCGGTGAAATTCAGGCCGTAGTCGGTCTGGTCGCCGTTCCAGATGCGCTCGAACACCCAGTTCTGGCGCGCATCGAAATGACCTTCCTCGATGCGCAGGACCATGCGGCGCTTGCCGTCGGTCGAGGGCTTGGCGGCGAAGTCGACGCGGGCGCGGTAGCCGGCGACAATGAACTCGCCCGGCGCGATCTCGGCGAAGACGGCGCCGCCGTTGGGCGTTTCCGTCCCCGGCACATCCTCCAGCGGCCCCAGCCAGGTCCAGTCGGGCTGGCCGAACTGCCAGCGGCGATAGCCGACGGTGGCGGTCCAGTCGCCCAGATCCACGATCTGCGAGGACCGGTCGTCCGGCTCGGACACGCCGCGCACCTTGCCCTCCCAGGCAAGCCGGGCCCAGACCCGTTGCCACGGGGCGACGACCCGGTAGACGTCGCGCAACGGCGTCAGCGTCTCTTCCGTGACCTCCTGCGCGCCGAGCGGATAGTTGGCGTAGCCGGTGTAGTCGATGCCGAAGGGCGAGTAGCCGATGCCCCCGCGCCCCAGAACCGAGAACAGGAAGCGCGGGTACTGGACGTCATTGCCGGTCTCGGCGACGAACAGGGCGTTGTCGGGCCGGCCATAGCGGTCGAGATGCGCCTCATAGGTGCGCGACGGGCGGTCGTAGATGTCGGGCGACAGGAAGTCGATGGCGGGCGCGGCGGCCTGCCAGACCTCGATCACGTTCCAGGTCGGCCCACCCGAGGCGTAGCTGTCGGCAGCCTGATGCTCAATGGGATTGCGCAGGGCGGCGTTGACGTACATCGGCAGCGGGTAGACGGCCTTGCCCGCAGCCGCGATCTCGCCGACGTAGGCGCCGATCGCCCAGGCGTGGAAGAACTCGTCAGCGTCGGTCCCGAACACCTCGGCCCAGGTTCCGGGGGCCTTGCCCAACCGGCTCAGCAGGGCCTGTGGCACCGGACCGTTGAACAGGGCCTGCGCTTCCGGGCCGTAGTCCCGGACCGAACCGTAGGTGCCGGTCTCGTTCTCGGGCTGCACCATGATGACGGTGTGCCGGTCGCCGTCGATGCGACGCAGGTGGGTCATCAGGGCGACGAAGGCGCGCTTGTCCGCCTCCAGCGTGGCGCGGGAATGCGGCGACATCGCATAGGAGGCCGTGCCGTCCTGGCGCGTCAGCAGAGGGAAGCGCTCCGGATTCAGCTTGACCCAGGCCGGCGCATATTTCGGCGCCGTGTTCTTCCAGGTCGCGAACCACAACAGGACCAGACGCACGTCATGGCGGCGCGCCTCGGCCACGACGTGGTCGACGAAGCTGAAGTCGAACTGGCCCTCGACCGGTTCGATCTGCTCCCAGCCGATCGGCACCTGCACAGTATTGGCGCCGACATAGGCGACCGCCGGCCAGGCCTCGGCCAGCGGCGCGGGATAGTTGGAGGAGTTGTTGACCTGCGCGCCCAGGATGGTGAACGGCGCGCCGTCCACGATCAGGGCGTGCCGGCCATCCTGATGCAACACATGGGGGATCGAGGCGTCACCCCGTCCGTTCGTCCGGGCCTGGGCGGCCGCGCCCAGGGTGAGCGCGAGAAGTCCCGCGACAAGGGCCAGCGCACGCGGCCGGGCGTTTACAAAACTCACCCAGGTCTCTCCGGTCTACCAGTCGAAGGGAGGAGAGAGGGCCGCGAGGCCCCCTCTCGCAAGTCCCCCTAGAAGGCGGCGCGCAGGACGATCGCGACGCGACGATCCGTGTCCACCCAGTTGTAGGGCGGCTTGCGGGTCTCGTTACCCACCTTCAGCACGGTGCGTTCATTCAGGATATTGGTCGACTGCAGGCCGATCTTCAGGTCATCGGTGATGTTGTAGAAGATCGAACCGTCCAGCTGGCCGTAGTCGCTGGCCCAGACCGGGGCGTTGACGTTCGCCGCCGAGGTGGTCAGCAGGTACTCCTCGCGCCAGTTGTAGGCCAGGCG
The DNA here is from genome assembly GCF_048799765.1 of Brevundimonas sediminis. Classification (NCBI taxonomy): domain Bacteria; kingdom Pseudomonadati; phylum Pseudomonadota; class Alphaproteobacteria; order Caulobacterales; family Caulobacteraceae; genus Brevundimonas; species Brevundimonas sediminis. Next base: position 58,330 of record NZ_JBLYQK010000014.1, on the reverse strand, counting down.
GGCCGAGATGCCGTAGCGCTCGTACAGCAGGGCCGCGTTGTAGCTGGTGCGCGACATGCCCTCGAGCGGCAGCGGATCACCCGACGCCGTGTTCTGCGCCGGATCCAGGATGTTCTGGCTGGTGTTCCGACCGCCGTTGCTGTCGATGAAGGTGAAGTTGCCCTGCACCCCGAAGCCGCCCATCCAGCCCGGCAGGAAGTCGAAGAACTGCTGGTAGGCCAGCTCGAACCCGTCGACCGTGCCCTCGTCCCCGTTGATGTAACGGGTCATCAGGAAGTCGTAGGTGACGCCGCCGTTGGTATACGACTGGGTCTCCGTACCGGTGAAGATGTAGTCCTCGATGTCCTTGTGGAAGACGGCCAGCGTGAGGCTGCCGGTCGGGGCGAAATACCACTCCAGACTCACGTCGTAGTTGGTCGCCTTGATGGGATCGAGGGCCGGGTTGCCGCCGACGCCGGTGAAGGGCGCGACGCTGTCCAGGGTGTAGCCGTCAGCCTGGAAGTTGATCGACAGGTTGGTGAACGGCTGCAGTTGGTACATCTCCGGCCGCACCATGGCGCGCGACACGGCGAAGCGGGCCTGCAGATTATCCGCCAGGAAGACCCGAAGGTTCAGGCTGGGCAGGATGTCCGTGTAGCTGTGATCCACATTGGCCCCGTCCAGCGAACCGCCCGTCGAGAAGGCCACGGCGCGGTTGAACTGGGTGCAGTCCGCCGCCGGATTTCCGACGGGCGGGCAGGCGCCCGAAATCACCGGCAGGGTGGTGATGGTGTTGGTCTGGGTGTTGGTGCGGACAATGCGGACGCCGACGTTGCCGTCGAACCGGCGGCCGAACATCGACTCATCCCCACCGAAGCGGGCGTAGATGTAGCCGGCCTGGGTCTTCTCGGTCAGCTCGGTGATGCCGCCGTTGCCGCCGCCCAGACGGTAGCTTTCGTAGTCGTCCGACAGCGGGGTCCAGCCCCAGCCCGAGCTCTGGGTGTTGCGCAGGATGTCGTAGGCGTGCGCCGTACCGCCGCTGACCAGGGCTGCGGTCGGGAACCACGCCACGCCCGGAACCGGCGCATCGCCACGGAAGAAGTTGGTGAAGGAGAACAGTTCGGACGCGCCCGGAAGACGCGGGTCGGCCGTGCCGCCGGGGTAGCCGGTATCGTCCAGATAGACCACCGCGCCGCCGCCGTTGCCCCAGTACTGGTTCGACAGCAGCCCCCAGTTATAGCCGGTCTGACGGTTGATGTAGTTCTTCTCGGTGCCGCGAACGCCCATCGCGACCGACTTCCAGAAGCCGTCCTGATCGTCGAAGGTGTAGGTGGCGTCGAGGCGGCCGGCCAGTTCGTCGGCCTCATTGTCCTCGATATGGTCCATCGCCGCCGCCCACCAGTAGGTGGACTGATCGGTCGGCGTGCCCCCCGTCGAGGTGACCGTCGGCAGATCTCCGCCGATCGAGATGGTCAGGTCCGGACGGTTCTCCAGCTGGGTGAAGGCCGTCATCGAGTAGATTTCGGCGGTGGACTTCACATACTGCAGGTCGCCGCTGACCGACCAGAGCGAATCCGGCGTGTACTGGAACCCGATCGAGACGTCGCCGGTCCGCTTGGTGTCGTCCCCGACGCGGGTGTCGGTGTTGTAGTTGGCCTGGTAGACCGTGCCGCCGATGAAGACGTCGTCGTCGTTGTAGCGATAGGTCGAGTTCGGCGAGAGCACGCTCTCGGTGCCCAGCGCGCGCTCGATGTTGTAGGCGTCGGCCTGCGAGCCGAGGGCCTGGAAGGTGAACAGCAGGTCCGCGTTCGGGCGCCACTGCGCCGCCAGCGCGACCGCGGTGCGCTCCTGCTCCCAGTCGATGGTGCGCCAGCCCAGATATTTCGGCACATAGACGGTATCGCCGGCCACGCGTCCGTCGGAGGCGTTGCCCGGGTCGAGGACCACCGGATCATAGCGGTCGACCGAGATCGAATCCGTCCGGTTGCCGACGTTCGAGACACTGACGTTGGCCAGCAGGCCGATCTCGCCGATGCCGGTGTCCCAGCGGTTCGAACCGATGATGCTGCCCGACCAGAAGCCGCGCTCGGACAGGTCGCCGTAGTTCCAGTCGGTGTTGACCGCCAGCAGGTGGCCGCGATTGTCGAAGGGCACGCGGGTGCGCAGGTTGATCGTGCCGGCGATGCCGCCCTCGATCATGTTGGCCGCCACGTTCTTGTAGACGTCCACGCCGGCCAGAAGGTCGGCCGACACGTCCTCGAAGCTCAGGCCCCGGCCGCTGGAGGCCGAGAAGATGTCGCGCCCGTTGGTCTCCGACCGGACCCAGGACAGGCCGCGCACGAAGACGCCGCCGCCTTCAGCCGCCAGACGGGCGGGGTCGCGGGCGGCGTTGGTGCGCTGGAGGGTGACCCCCGACACGCGTTGCAGGGCCTCGGAGACCGACCGGTCCGGAAGCGCGCCGATGTCGACGGCGGTGATCGAATCAACGATGACCTCGGCGTCCTGCTTGATGGTCTGGGCGCTCCGGAGCTGGGCGCGAATGCCGGTGACCACGACCTCGTCGAGCTGCGACGTGTCCTCGTCAGGATCCTGGGGCGCGGTCTGCGCCATGGCGGTCAGCGGCGTCAGCGCCACAAGACTGAACAGAGACGCGCCGCACAGCAGGGCCGCGCGCCCATTACGCTTGATGTGGGACAAGGTTGTCGTCCTTCCTGCATGCGCCAGCCGCTTTAGCGGTCTTGAGCGCGGTCCTCCCCGAGACGGATCGGGAGTCGAGACATCCCGCCGTCATTTCAAGGATGCACGGACTTTCACGCGTTGAAAAGTAAATTCTGTTAGCGCTACCATTTCTGCGGCTTGCGCGACGGCGCCGCTATGGCGTTCAGTAGCTCCGGAGCCGGCGTCAGATCGGCCGGAGGATATATGGGCGACACTGATCCCCGCATCGCGAGCATTCTCATCGTCGGCGGGGGGACCGCCGGCTGGATGACCGCCGCGGCTCTGTCCCGGGCCTTCAGCGCCCTGCCCGAACCCGCACGTCCCGTCATACAACTGGTCGAGTCCGACGCCATCGGCACGGTCGGCGTCGGTGAGGCCACCATCCCGCCGATCCGCCAGTTCAACCGCTCGATCGGCCTCGATGAAGCGGACTTCATGGCCAGCACCGGGGCGACGCCCAAGCTGGGCATCGCCTTCGAGGGCTGGATGGGGAACGGCTCGCGCTATTTCCACGGCTTCGGCGACCACGGCCCCGAGGTGCAGGGCCAGCCCTACCGTCAACATCTGTTCCGTTTGCAGGCCGCCGGCCGGTTGAACAGCCTGGAGCCGTGGTCCGTCCCGTCGGTAATGGCCGCCGCCGGACGGTTCGCGCGCCCGGAAGCCGATCCGCGCTCCATCCTGTCCGCCTATTCCTACGCCTATCATTTCGACGCCGGGCTGTTCGCAAGACGCCTGTCCACCCTGGCCCGGGCGGCGGGGGTGACACGGCTGGAGGGTCGGATCAGCGCCGTCGACACGGCGGAGGACCGGGTCCGGGCGGTGCGGCTTGAAGACGGCCGTCGGCTCGAAGCGGATCTGTTCATCGACTGCTCCGGCTTCCGCGGGCTTCTGATCGAGGGCGCCCTGAAGGCGGGCTATGAGGACTGGAGCCGCTGGCTGCCCTGTGACCGGGCCATCGCCCTGCCGACCCGCGCCGCGCGCCCGCCGGACCTCTGCACGACCGCTCGCGCCGCCTCCGCAGGCTGGTGCTGGCGCATTCCGCTGCAGCACCGCGTCGGCAACGGCTATGTCTATTCCAGCGCCTTCATCCAGGACGACGCCGCGCTCGACGAGCTTGTGGCGGGGCTGGAGGGCCCCGCGGAGGCCGAGCCCAACCGGCTGCGTTTCGTCACCGGTCGGCGGCGGGCGGCATGGAAGGGCAATGTCGTCGCCCTCGGCCTGGCCTCCGGCTTTCTGGAGCCGCTCGAGTCGACCAGCATCAACCTGATCCAGACCGGCATCGGCCGACTGCTGGAGTTGTTCCCGGACCGCGACTTCGATCCCGTCCTGATCGCCGAGTACAACCGGCGCACCGAGCTGGAATGGATCGGCGTGCGGGACTTCATCATCGTCCACTATCATCTGGCGGCCCGGCCCGACGGAGCCCTTTGGGCCTACTGCCGCGAGACCCCGCCGCCGGATAGCCTGGCGGAACGACTGGCCCTGTTCCGCGCCCGGGGCGAGATCGATCCGACGCACCATGACTCCTTCCGCGAGGCCAGCTGGACCTCGGTTCTGACGGGGCTCGGGGTCTGGCCGCGCAAGTCGGCGCCGCAGGTCTCGGGCCTCGACCTTGAGACGGTGGAAATGCAGGCGACCCGCGTGTCGGACCTCATCGCCCGGGCGACCGCCACCCTCCCCGACCGGCTCGAGTTCCTCCGTGGCGTCCAGATGAAGGCCGAGGCCCGATGAACCCGAAACCTGAACCGATCCGGAAAATCCTGATCGTCGGCGGCGGGACCGCCGGGTGGATGACCGCCGCCGCCCTGTCGCATGTCCTGCGCGGATCCGTGCAGGTCGAACTGGTCGAGTCCGAAGCCATCGGGACGGTGGGCGTGGGCGAGGCGACCATTCCGCCGATCCTGCTGTTCAACGCCCTGCTGGGGATCGACGAGAACGAGTTCCTCCGCGAAACCCAGGCGACCTTCAAACTGGGAATCCAGTTTGAAGACTGGTTCCGCAAGGGCGCCGCCTATTTCCATCCGTTCGGCCAGTACGGCTCCCGCGTCGACGCCGCGCCCTTCCATCAGTACTGGCTGAGGCTCAATGCGGCTGGGCTGGACGACGATCTGGACGCCTATTCCGCACCGGCGATGGCGGCGCGGCTGGGCCGGTTCGCCCGACCGCAGGGTGATCCCCGCTCGGTCAACGCGGCCATGGCCTACGCCTTCCATTTCGACGCCTCCCTTTACGCCCGCTATCTGCGCGGCCGCTCGGAGCGGGCCGGCGCGACCCGGCATGAGGGCCGGATCGCAGACGTCCGGCTCGCCGCCAACGGCGACATCGGATCCGTCATCCTGGAAGACGGACGCGTCCTGGAGGCGGACTTCTTCATCGACTGCTCGGGCTTCCGCGGCCTGCTGATCGAAGGGGCGTTGAAGACGGGCTATGAGGACTGGACCCATTGGCTGCCCTGCGACCGCGCCGTCGCCCTGCCCTGCGCCCGGGTCGAGGCGCCGGTCCCGTATACGCGCTCAACGGCGCTGGAGGCCGGATGGCGGTGGCGCATCCCGCTGCAGCACCGCACCGGCAACGGCTATGTCTACTGCAGCGACCACATCAGCGATGACGAGGCGGCCGCCCGGCTGCGCGGACTGGTTGATGGTGAAATTCTGGCCGAGCCCAACCTGCTGCGCTTCCGCACGGGGCGTCGCAAGAAGGCCTGGAACCGGAACTGCCTGGCGATCGGCCTGTCCTCCGGCTTCCTCGAGCCGCTCGAGTCGACCAGCATTCACCTGATCCAGACGGCGATCACCCGACTGCTGCTCAGCTTCCCGGACACAGGCTTCTCGCAGCCCGACATCGACAACTACAACCACCTGTCACAGCTGGAGTACGAGCGGGTCCGGGACTTCGTGGTGCTGCACTACAAGGCCACGTCGCGCACCGACACGCCGCTGTGGCGACAGGTCGGCGCCATGAACATTCCGGACAGCCTGCGACGGAAGATGGAGATGTTCCGCAGCCGGGGCCGGGTGTTCCGGTTCGAGGACGAGCTCTTCCAGGAAACCAGCTGGATCGCCGTGCTGCTGGGCCAGGGCGTCCGGCCCGAGCGGGCGGACCCGATCACCGAGGTCCTGCCGCTGGAGGTCACCCGGGAGCGGCTTCACCGGATGCGGGCGATGATCCGTGACGGGGTCGAGCGCATGCCCACCCACGACGCCTTCATCCGGGGCGCGGTGCAGGCCGCGCCCCGCTGACCGCCGTCACCACCAGATGGCGTAGACGGCGATCAGGAAGGCAATGACGCCGAGGGCCGCAAGGTTGAAGCCGGTCGTCGTCCTGTAGCTGACGCCGGCGAAGCTGATCGGCAGGGTCGTCTCCTTCTGGGGCGCGACGAACGACACCAGGATTGCGGCCAGCAGGGAGGCGATGAAGACCACGCCGACCCGGTTCATGAAGGGCATGGTGAAGGCCCCGGTCGACTGCAGCCACCAGAAGACGCCCGACAGCACCACCGACAGGATCGCTCCGGTCAGGGCGCCGGCCTGCGACGCCTTCGGCCAGAACATGCCCAGCATGAAGATCACGACGATGCCGGGCGTGAAGAAGCCGGTGAACTCCTGGATGTACTGGAAGCCCTGCTCGAACCCGCCCAGCAGCGGGCGCGCGGCGATGACGCCGATCACCATGGCGGCGACGGCCGCGATCCGCCCCACCAGGACCAGTTGCTTCTCGGACGCGCCCTTGTTGGCCTTGGCGTAGAGATCCAGGGTGAAGATGGTGGCGATGGAGTTGATCTTGGACGCCAGCGAAGCGACGACCGCAGCCATGAGGGCGGCGAAGACGATGCCCTTCAGCCCGATCGGCAGCAGGTTCATCATCGTCGGATAGGCCTGGTCCGGCTTGGGCAGGCCCGGAGCCAGAATGAGCGCCGCCATGCCCGGCAGCACCACGATCACCGGCATCAGCAGCTTCAGATAGGCGGCGAAGGCGATGCCCTTCTGCGCTTCCTGCACCGACCGGGCCGCCAGCGCCCGCTGGATGATGTACTGGTTGAAGCCCCAGTAGCTCAGATTCATGATCCACATGCCGCCGAGGATGACGGAAATGCCGGGCAGGTCCTTGAAGTAGGGGCTGTCGGGCGAGAGGATCATGTCGAACTTCTCGGGGAATTCGGTCGTCAGGCGACTGAAGCCGCCCAGCACGCCCGCGTCGCCGCCGATCTGACTGAGCGCGATGAAGCCGATGATCAGCCCGCCCGCGACCAGCAGGGTCACCTGGACGATGTCCGTGAGCGCCACGGCCTTCAGGCCGCCCCAGAGCTGGTAGGCCAGGGCGAAGACGCCGATGGCGACGATGGCCCACATCTGGTCCAGCCCCGTCACCGTGGTCACGGCGATGGAGCCCAGCCACAGGATCGAGGTCACGTTCACGAACACGTAGAGAACCAGCCAGAAGCCGGCCATGACGTTACGGATCGTCGTGCCGTACCGCTGCTCCAGGAACTGGGGCATGGTGTAGATGTTGTTGGCGAGGAAGATCGGCAGGAACCACTTGCCGACGATCAGCAGGGTCAGGGCCGCCATCCATTCATAGGAGGCGATAGCCAGGCCGATGAGATAGCCCGATCCCGACATGCCGATGATCTGCTCGGCCGAGATATTGGCCGCGATCAGAGAGGCGCCGATGGCCCACCACGGCAGATTTCGCGACGCCAGGAAATAGTCGGTGGAGTCCTTCTGGGCCCCGCCCTTGTCGCGCGAAACCCACTGGGCGAGGGCGAAGATGAAGACCGCGTAGATCGCGAGAAGGATCAGGTCGATGGGCGCCAGCGTCATGGTATCGTTTCCCCCGGCCGTCTTCGGCTCGAAGCCGGGACGCTAGGTCCAATTTTCACAATCGGCAATCGCTTTTACAGGTGATAAAGTATGACTTTGGCGTCCGAGGGAGATTCCATGCTGGACAGCGCTGACGACGACGGCCGCAAATACCGCGCCCCCGCGCTGGAGAAGGGCCTGGACGTTCTGGAACTCCTGTCCCAGCACGGCGCGCCGCTGACGCCGTCACAGATGTCAGCCCTGCTGGGCCGGTCGGTCAGCGAGCTGTTCCGCATGATCCAGGTGCTGGAGTTCCGGGGCTATATCGAGCCGACCGCCTCCGGCTATCGGCTGACCAACCGGCTGTTCACGCTCGGCATCGCCCACGGCCCGGCCAAGGATCTGGTCGAGGCCGCCCTGCCGCACATGCGCGAACTGGCCGAGGCGACCGTGCAGTCCTGCCATCTGGTCGTGCGCTCCGGGGACCAGATTGTCGTGGTCGCCCGGATCGAGGCGCCCGGCGATCTCGGCTACTCTGTTCGCATCGGCTACCGCCGCAAGGTGATCGAGGCCACCTCGGGCCTGCTGTTCTACGGCTTCGCCAGCGAGCGGACCCGCGCCCAGTTGCGGGAAAGCCTGACCGCGCGCCACGGCAGGAAGCAGGTGGCGGACTATGTCGCGGCGGCAGAGACCGCCGCGACCCTGGGACATGCCGAACGGCCCAGCGACTTCGTGAAAGGCGTCACCGACCTGGTCGCCCCGATCATCGGCGCCGAGGGCATTCTGGCGACGCTCATCACCCCCTACATCGAACGGACTCCCGCCGTCGGGTCCATGGCGGACGCCACCGAACAACTGCGTCGGGCGGCGGCGGCCATCTCGGGCGAGATGGGTCATTCTGCGACCTGACCCCGATGCGCCGTTGACGAACGCCCTCCCCGTCGTCATTTTTCACGCACAAAAATCAGGCCAAGAATAAAACCCTGGCCGATACCCCTTGCGGGACGCGGGAGCGAAATGGCGATCTATCCGGATCTTGAAGGCGCGACGGTTATCGTGACCGGCGGCGCGGGCGGAATCGGCGAGGCGATCACCCGCGCCTTCGTCGCCCAGGGCGCCAGGGTGGGGGTGCTGGATCTGGATGTCGCTCGCGGCGAGGCATTGGCCGAGGCCCTCTCTCCGGCGGTCGAGTTCGTGTCGTGCGATGTGACCGACATTGCCGGGTTGAAGGCGGCTATCGCCCGGGTCCGTGATCGCTTCGGTCCGATCGGCATCCTCATCAACAACGCCGCCCATGACGAACGTCACGCGACCCTTGAAGTCACGGAAGCGTACTGGGACGGCCGGATGGCCGTGAACCTGAAGCACCAGTTCTTCGCCTCCCAGGCCGTGCTTCCGGACATGATCGCCGCGAAGAAGGGCGCGATCGTGAACCTGGGCTCCTGCTCCTGGATCATCGGTCAAGGCGGCATGCCCGCCTATACGGCGTCCAAGTCCGCGGTGCTGGGTCTGACCCGGTCGCTGGCCCGGGACTTCGGCGAGCACGGGGTCCGGGTGAACGCGGTCGCTCCGGGCTGGATCATGACCGAACGCCAGCTCGAGCTCTGGGTGACGCCCGAGACCGAGAAGGAAATCTACGCCAACCAGTGCATCAAGCGTCCGCTGGTCCCCGACGATATCGCCCGCGTGGTGGTCTTCCTGTCCTCGGACGACGCCTCGGCGGTCACCAACCAACACTATGTCGTCGACGGCGGCTGGAACTGACTGACATGAAAAAGCCGCTTCGCTCACGCGCCTGGTTCAACAACCCGGACAACCCCGACATGACCGCGCTCTATCTGGAGCGCTATCTGAACTACGGCCTGACGCTGGAGGAGCTCCAGTCCGGCAAGCCGATCATCGGCATCGCCCAGACCGGCTCGGACCTGAGCCCCTGCAACCGGCACCACATCGAGCTGGCCAAGCGCGTCCGCGAAGGCATCCGCGAGGCGGGCGGCATCGTCATGGAATTCCCGGTTCACCCGATCCAGGAAACCGGCAAGCGCCCGACCGCCGGCCTGGACCGCAACCTGGCCTACATGGGTCTGGTCGACCTTCTGTACGGCTATCCGCTGGACGGCGTGGTCCTGACCATCGGCTGCGACAAGACCACGCCCGCCTGTCTGATGGCGGCGGCCACCGTCGACATCCCGGCCATCGCCCTGTCGGTCGGCCCGATGCTGAACGGCTGGCACAAGGGCCAGCGCACCGGCTCGGGCACCATCATCTGGCAGGCCCGGCAGATGATGGCCGCGGGCGAGCTGGACTACGACGGCTTCATCAAGCTGGTCGCGACCTCGGCGCCGTCGGTCGGATACTGCAACACCATGGGCACGGCCACGACGATGAACTCGCTGGCCGAGGCGCTGGGCATGTCCCTGCCCGGCTCGGCCGCCATCCCGGCGCCGTACCGCGAGCGGGGGCAGATGGCCTATGAGACCGGTCGCCGGATCGTCGACATGGTCCGCGAGGACCTGAAGCCCTCCGACATCCTGACCCGGGAGGCGTTCGAGAACGCCATCGTGATCAACTCGGCCATCGGCGGCTCGACCAACGCCCCGATCCACCTGACCGCCCTGGCCCGCCACGCCAGCGTCGATGTGCCCCTGCAGCGCTGGGAAGACCATGGCCACGACACGCCGCTGCTGGTGAACCTGCAGCCGGCCGGCGCCTATCTGGGCGAGGACTATCACCAGGCCGGCGGCGTCCCCGCCGTGGTCGCCGAGCTGATCAAGCACGGCAAGATCCACGAGAACGCCATGACCGTGAACGGCAGGACGATGGGCGAGAACTGCCGCGACGCCGAGATCGTCCTGCCCGATGTGATCCGCACCTTCGAGACCGCCCTGGTCAATGACGCCGGCTTCCTGGTCATCAGCGGGAACGTCTTCAACAGCGCCATCATGAAGACCAGCGTGATCTCCGCCGAGTTCCGCGACCGCTATCTGTCGAACCCGCAGGACCCGGACGCCTTCGAGGGACCGATCGTCGTCTTCGACGGACCGGAAGATTACCACCACCGCATCGACGACGAGGGCGAGGGCATCACGCCCGAGCACATCCTGATCATGCGCGGGGCGGGCCCCATCGGCTATCCGGGCGCGGCGGAGGTCGTGAACATGCGGCCGCCCGCCTATCTGATCAAACAGGGCGTCACCGCCCTGCCCTGCATCGGCGATGGTCGCCAGTCGGGCACCTCGGGTTCGCCGTCGATCCTGAACGCTTCGCCCGAGGCGGCGGCCGGCGGCAACATCGCCCTGCTGCAAACCGGCGACCGGATGCGGGTGGACCTGAAGACCCGCAAGGTCGACGTCCTCATCACCGGCGAGGAAATGGCCGCGCGTCGCGAGGCGTTCGAACGGGCCGGCGGCTACGCCTATCCTGAGTCCCAGACGCCCTGGCAGGAGTTCCAGCGCGGCATGGTCGGCCAGCTGGAGACCGGCGCGGTGCTGGAGCCGGCGGTGAAGTACCACCGGATCGTCGACAAGTTCGGTCTGCCCCGCGACAACCACTGAGGGGAAGGCTGATCCCCCGGGGGGTCAGCCGACCGTGATCTTCATTTCCATCGACAGGGCGGCGCCGGGCGCGAGGACGGCCCAGCCGCTGGCCTCGTCAGCCGGGGCATGGGCCGCGTCGGGGCGGTGCGTGACCGGCTCGATGCAACAGAAGTCGGCGCCGGGCGCGTAGATGTGCCGCCAGCCGGCGTTGGCCGAGGCGGTCACGGTCGTCGTCCGGTCGCCGTCGGTCAGCACCGCGGGGCCGCTGCCGACGTAGGCGTGATCCACGAACGGCGCGTCGGCCACGCGGGGACCGGCCGCCCAGTCCTGCACCGCCGATACGGGCAACAGGCTCGTCGGCACCTCGTCCTCACCTCCGCCCCAGACCTGTGAGGCCTTGAAGGTCAGCCGTGTGTCGGGGCTCACCGGGAAGTAGGGATGCAGGCCGAGCCCGGCGGGCATGGCGGAATCGGACAGATTGGTCATCGACAGGGCCACATGCAGCCCTTCGCCGGTCAGGCTGAAGACCTGACGGGCCTCATAGGCCCAGGGCCAGCCGTCGGGCTGATGACGGTGCAGCAGGGTTACAGAGGTCTCGTTCTGCGCCTCAACCGACCAGGCGCTCATCCAGCCGTCGCCATGCAGGGCATGGGGGGCGAAGGCGGGCAGGACCGGCAGATCGATCCCGCGCCCCTGGAACGTGAACCGTCCTCCGGCGATCCGGTTGGCCCAGGGCGTCAGCGGGAAGCAGGCCGCCTCCAGCACATCCGTCGAGCCGTCCGGCATCCGCCGCAGGACGTCGACCCCGTCACGGGTCAGGGCGCTGACAGCCCCGCCGATCTCGGGCCTCAGGATCAGGCTCCAGCCCCCGCGACGGAGTTCGATCACAGCCTCACCCGCGCCTGCGGCAGGCCGGGTCTTTCCACGCGCAGCGCATAGAGACCGCCGAGGGTCGGCTGTTCGGTCCGCTTGTCCGCATTGCCCAGCCAGGCCGTGGTGCAGAACAGGGTCCTGAGGTCGTCCCCGCCGAACGCCGCCTTGGTCACGGTCTGCACCGGCAGCTCGATCTTCTCCAGCGGCGCGCCGTCGGGCGCGAAGCGGGCCACGCCCCAGCCGTTGAACAGCCCGACGTGCAATACGCCGTCCGCGTCCATGCTCGGGCCGTCGGCATAGCCGTCGACGGTTCTGGCGAAGAGCCGCTTGTTGGCCAGTTCACCGTCCGAGTGGTCGAAGGCGTAGATGCATTTCTCGGTCGTATCGTGGTGATAGAGGACCGTGCCATCGGGGTTCAGCGCGGGGCCGTTGGTGACCCGGTGACCGTCGTCGTGTCGGGTCAGTTGACCATCCCGCCAACGATACAGGGCGCCCGAGACGGTCTCCTCACTGTCGTCCATCGTGCCGAACCACAGCGTCCCGTCGGGAGCGACGAAGCCGTCGTTGATGCGGTTCTGCGGCCGGTCTTCCTCCACGCGGGCGATCAGGGTGAAGTCGCCCGTTTCCGAATCGAACCGGTGCAGGCCGCCGCGCACGCCGCAGATCAGCGAGCCGTCCTCGGCCGGCAGGGCGAAGCCGATCTGCTCCGGCGCGTCCCAGCTGTCCCGGGCGCCGTCGTCAACGCCGTAGCGGTGCAGACGACGGCCCTTGATATCGACGAACCAGACGCAGCGACGACGGTCGTCCCAGACAGGCCCCTCGCCCAGTTCAGCCTGCAAATCCCACAGGAGGACCGGTTCCGTTCCGATCTCCATGGGATCAGCCCGCGCTGTAGCTGGTCTTGATCGAGGTGAAGAACTCCGCCGCGGCGAAGCCCTGTTCGCGCGCGCCATAGCTGGACGACTTCGTCCCGCCGAACGGCACATGGTAGTCGACGCCCGCGGTCGGCAGGTTGACCATGGTCATCCCGGCCTTCGCCCGGCGCTGGAAGTCACGCGCGTGCTTCAGCGAGCTGGTGACGATGCCCGCCGACAGGCCGAACTCGACGCCGTTGGCGATCTCAAGCGCCTCTTCATAGCTCTTCACGCGGATGGTCGAGGCGACCGGTCCGAAGACCTCCTCATTGTTGATCCGCATGTCGGCGACCGTGTCCGCGATGAGGGTCGGCTGGACGTACCAGCCCGGCTTCTCCATCTGCAGACGGTCGCCGCCGGTGACGATCCGGGCGCCCTCGCCACGCGCGACCTCGACGTATTTGTACGAGGTCTCCATCTGGGCCTCGCTGACCGCCGGCCCCATCTGGCTGTTCGGGTCCAGCGCGTCGCCGACGCGCAGGGCGGCGACCTTCTCGGCGAGCAGGGCGACGAATTTGTCATGGATGCCGTCCTGCACGATCAGACGGCTGGAAGCCGTGCAGCGCTGGCCGGTGGCGAAGAACGAGCCGTCCAGGGCGATGTTCACCGCCCGCTCCAGATCGGCGTCGTCCAGAACGATCAGCGGGTTCTTGCCGCCCATCTCCAGCTGGACGCGGGCCTGGCGCCTGACCGCGCCCGCGGCCACGCCCGCGCCGACGCCCTGGGAGCCGGTGAAGGAGACGCCCGCGACGTCCTTGTGATCGACAATGGCCTGACCGACGCCGCCGCGCCCGATGACCATGTTCAGCACGCCCTTGGGCAGACCCGCCTCATGCAGGATGGCGACCAGGGCCTCGGCGGTGGCCGGGGTGGGGCCGGCGGGCTTCAGCACCACCGTATTGCCGAACGCCAGCGCGGGCGCGGCCTTCCACGCCGGGATGGCGATGGGGAAGTTCCAGGGCGTGATCAGACCATAGACGCCGACGGGCTGGCGATAGGTCTGGACCTCCACGCCAGGGCGGGTCGAGGCCAGGTTCTGGCCGTGCAGGCGCAGGGCCTCGCCGGCGAAATATTTCAGGATGCGGGCGGCGCGGGCGGTTTCGCCGATGCCCTCCGGCAGGGTCTTGCCCTCTTCCCGCGACAGCAGGCGGCCGACCTCTTCCTTGCGTTCCATCAGCAGGTTGGAGGCCTTGTCGAGCACGTCCGAGCGCGCTTCGGGCGAGGCTTCCGACCACGACGGGAAGGCAGCCTTGGCCGCGGCCACGGCGTCATCGACATCGGCCGCCGTACCGTCCGGCGTACGGGCCACGACCTCGCGCGTGTCCGAGGGGTTGGTGCTCTCGGCCGGGCGATCGCCCCCGACGCGCTCGCCGTTGATCCAGTGCGAAAGCTCGAGGGTGTCGGTCATGGGAGGCATTCCTTGGAGAAGTCAGTCGTACAGATCGAAGCCCGACGGGCGACGCTTCAGATAGGCATCCGAAGCGCCGCCCGCCGTACTCCGTTCGGGGAGAAGCGTCAGCCGGTCATCTCTTCCAGCTCCTTGCCCTTGGTCTCCTTGATGAAGGAGCGGACGAGGAAGATGCTGATCACGGCGGCGATGGTGTAGAGGGCGTAGGTGCCGACCAGACCGATGCCCTCGGCCATACCGGGGAAGCTCTGCACGACCAGATAGTTCGCGCCCCACTGGGCCAGACCGCAGACGGCCAGGGCCGAGCCGCGCATCTGGTTGGGGAACATCTCGCCCAGCATGACCCACATGACCGGGCCCCAGCTGAAGTTGAAGAAGATGACGTAGAGGTTGGCGGCGACCAGGGCGGTGAGGCCGGCCGTGGCGCCCAGGGTCAGGTTGCCCGCCGCATCCGTGCCCGCGCCGCTGAAGGCCCAGGTCATGGCGCCTAGGGTCAGGGCCATGCCGACCGAACCGATGAGCAGCAGCGGCTTGCGGCCGATCCTGTCGATCACGGCGAGGGCCAGCAGCACCGCCCCGATGGAGACCGCGCCGGAGATGATGTTCCGCTCCAGCGCCACTTCCTCGGACACCCCGGCCAGACGCCACAGGGTCTCGCCGTAGTAGAAGATGATGTTGATGCCGACGAACTGCTGGAAGGTGGCCAGGATCAGACCGGCCCAGACGATCGGGCGGAAGCCGAACTTGCCGGCGATGTCGCGGAAGCTGGGCTTGTGGCCGACGTTGAAGCTGGCGCGGATCTCGCCGATCTTGCGCTCGGCCGCCTCGGCGCCGAACAGGCGGGTCAGGACGGCGCGGGCGGCCTCGTCCTTGCCCTTCATGACCAGATAGCGCGGGCTTTCCGGGATCAGGAACAGGGCCAGCAGGAAGACCGCGGCGGGCGCGGCCTGGGCCAGGTACATCCAGCGCCAGGCGGTCGTCCCGGCGATCTCACCGAGGCTGCTGCCGGCGTTCTGGGCCAGGAAGTAGTTCACCAGGAAGGCGGCGGTCAGGCCGCTGATGATCATCACCTGTTGCACGGTGCTCATGCGGCCCCGGATCTTCGCCGGGGCGACTTCCGAGATGTAGAGCGGCGACAGAACGCTGGCCGCGCCGACGGCCATGCCGCCCGCGAAGCGCGCGGCGACGAAGATCGCGTGCACATCGGTGACGCCCTGGATCAGGGCGCCGAACAGGAAGAGCAGCGCCGACACGATCATCACGGTGCGGCGACCGACAAGGTCCGCCAGTCGGCCGGCGAAGAAGGCGCCGAACGCGCAGCCGATCAGCAGCGAGCCGACGGTGAAGCCCAGACCGTTGGCGTCCAGGTTGAACTGCGCCTGCAGGCCCGCCTGGGTGCCGTTCACGGCCCCCGAGTCGTAGCCGAACAGAAGCCCGCCGATCGTGGCGACGGCCACGATGGCGATGATGAAGCCGATGTTGACGCGGTCGTCGCCCGCGATGTCAGGGCCTGAGCCCCCCGTCGGTCCTGCCATTCTCAATCCTCCTCGATGGGGCTCTTGCGGCCCCTGATTTTCACAGTCGGTCTAGCGCCAGCCGGCGTCCACGAAATACTCATGTCCCGTGATGAAGCGGGCGTCGTCCGACGCCAGGAACATCGCCAGGGCGGCCACGTCGCGCGGCTCGATCCGCCCCTTCAGGCATTGCGCCGCCACGATCTCCGCCTCCCCTTCCGGGGTGTACCATTTCATCTGGCGCGGGGTCTTCACATTGCCCGGGACGATGCAGGCGACGCGCACGCCGTCGACGCCCAGTTCGCGCGCCAGCGCCCGCGTCATCCCCTCGATCCCGGCCTTCGCGGTCTCGTAGAGCGACAGGTCCGGCAGGCCCAGATGCCAGCTGATCGAGCCGAGGTTCAAGACCACGCCCTGCCCCGCCGCCCGCATGGCCGGAGCCACCGACTGGGTGGCGAAATAGAGGTGACGCAGGTTCACCGCGATCCGGTCTTCCCAATAGGCCGGCGTGACCTCGGCCAGCGCGTGACGGTCGTCATTGGCGGCATTGTTGACCAGGACCTCGATCGGCCCGTGAGCCCTGGCGATTTCCGCCAGACAGGCCTGCAGGGCCGCGACGTCGGTGAGGTTGCAGTGATGGAAGACCGGCGCGGGCGACAGGTCGGCCAGAGACGTCTCCAGCGCTTTCGAGTCGTCCACGGCGATGTCCAGGAACACCACCCGGGCGCCCTGTCGGGCGAAGCCTTCGGTCACGGCCGCACCGATGCCGGAGCCGCCGCCGGTGACCACCACCAGCCGCCCCTTCAGCGACGGATAGATCGCTGCACTCATACGCTCGCCCCCAGCAGGCCGCGCTGCGCCAGGTTGCGCATCAGGGCCGAAACTCCAAACACCCACGGCGACGCCTTGTCCGACGTGGTCACACTGTTCTCCAGCACCCCCAGTTTCGGCGACGACACGCGAACGCGGTCGCCGACCTTGTGCGTAAAGCCCAGCCCCGGCGCGCCGCGGTCATCGACGGGCGCGAACATGGTGCCGAGATACAGGGCGAAGCCGTCCGGATACTGGTGGCTGGGGCCCGCCGCCTGACGCACCAGCTCTTCCGGATCACGGCTGATCAGGGCCATGTTGCTGGTCCCGTCCATGACGAAGCCGTCGGCGCCGATGACCTCGAGCCGGACCTCGGCGTTGCGCACGTCCTCCATGCCGAAGGCGCCGTCAAACAGCCGGATGAACGGCCCGATGGCGGCGGAGGCGTTGTTGTCCTTGGCCTTGCCCAGCAGCAGGGCCGACCGCCCCTCGATGTCCCGCAGGTTCACGTCATTGCCGAGCGACGCCCCGACGGTCCGGCCCGCCGGATCGCAGACCAGCACCACCTCGGGCTCGGGATTGTTCCAGGCCGAGTCGGCGCGCACCCCGACCTCGGCGCCCCAGCCGACGGACGACAGGATCGGGGCCTTGGTGAAAATCTCCGCGTCCGGGCCGATGGCGACTTCCAGGTACTGGGACCACATGCCGTCCGCGATCAGGGCCGCCTTCAGCGCCTGCGCCTGCTCCGAGCCGGGCTGCACGGCCCTCAGGTCGCCGCCGATGCGACGGCCCAGATCGGCGCGGATGCCCTCGGCGGCGGCCGAGTCGCCCCGGGCCCGCTCCTCGATCACCCGTTCCATGGCCGAGACGGCGAAGGTCACCCCCGACGCCTTGATGCACTGCAGATCCACCGGCGACAGCAGTTCGACCTCCCCGCCGCTCCAGGCGGTGCGGAAATCCATGTCGGCGACAGGCCCCAGATCCACGCCCTCGACCGAGGCGGCGTCCGGGCGGGCGAGGAGATCAGCCATGGTGGGGGCGGTCAGGCTGACGTCGATCAGACGGCCCTCGCGGACAAGAACGGGCGAAGGTCCGTCCCCGGTCTGCACACGCCCCGCCAGCACCGCTTCGGGCCAGTCGGCCGGAAGGTGATCCAGTATCCGCAACGCTTCCCCCTCGCGCCCCATACGTGCAGGACGTCAAATGTTAGCGCTAACATCCTAGAACAGAAGCCGCCCTGTCAAGCGCGCGTTTGCGACCTCAGGCGGCGGGCGGGGCGGAGGAGTCCCGGACGATCAGTTCGTGCCGGATCAGGTGCTGGACGCCGGGCTCCCCGTCATCGGCGCCGGGCTGGGTTTCGCTCAGCAGACGCAGGGCCATTTCGGCCATCTCCGCGACCGGCTGGCGAATCGTGGTCAGGGCCGGCCAGATCTCCTGCGCCACCGGCGTGTCGTCGAATCCGACCACGGTCAGGTCACGCGGCACGTCGAGCCCGCGCCGATGGGCCACGGCGATCGCCGCCGCCGCCATGTCGTCGTTCGAGGCGAAGATCGCGGTCGGCGGACGATCCGCCGCCAGCAGCCGTTCGGCCGCGTCCAGGCCCGAGCGGTAGGTGAAGGCCCCCGCCTCGATCAGGGCCTCGACCGGCTCGCCGAAGCCGGCGACCTCCGTCTCGAACCCGATCAGACGTTCGGCGCTGGCGGTCTGGTTGGCCGCGCCCTTGATAAAGCCGATGCGGCGGTGGCCGAGCTCCAGCAGATAGCGGGTCATCTCGGCCGCGGCCGCGAGGTCGTCGATGCGGATCGCCGGCGCATCGGACTTGAACCGTCCCGGCGCCACGGCCACGGCGGCGAGCCCTTTCGCCTTGACCGCGGCGAGGGCCGCCCAGCTTTCACCGTGCGGCGGCGGCAGCACGATCCCGGTCACCCCGCCCTCGGCCAGACGCGCCACGGCCGCGCGCTCGCTGTCGCCGTCCGCGTCGCATTTCTCCAGCACCAGCTGGGCGCCGATCTGGTGGGCGCCCTCGAGGGCTCCCAGAAGAAATTGGGTCAGATAGCCCGCACTGGGATTGGAATAGAGCATGCCCAGCCGTCCCGCCCCGGCGCGGGCCAGGTTGCGGGCGGCGGCGTTGGGGCGATAGCCGAGTTCCTCGATGGCGGCCTGGACGACCTCGCGGGTCTTGTCGCGCACACCCGGCGCGCGGTTCATGACCCGCGACACGGTCATGGGCGACACGCCGGCGAGACGCGCCACATCGTCGATCTTGACCGCCTTGTTCACGTGCCTGCCCCGCTTCCCGTCCTGGCGGTCTCTAGCGTCCCGCGCGCCTGACCGCCAGCGACGCGGGGATGGTGCGAGCGGCGGGACTCGAACCCGCATAGCCGAAGCCGGGGGATTTTAAGTCCCCTGCGTCTACCAATTTCGCCACGCTCGCGACGGCTCCTCAGTGCGCGGAAGTCCCCGAGGCCGCGCGCAGGGCGCGGAAATCCACGTCCGAGTCGGCGATCAGATAAACCAGCGCGGCCCAGGCGGCGACATTCTGGCTCAGCTGCTCCGGATCAATCTTGTCCAGGGTGTCATCCGCGGTGTGGTGCAGGTCGAAATAGCGGGTGCCGTCCTGGCTGAGACCGAACACCGGCACCCCCGCCTCGGCCAGTGGCCCGACGTCCGCCCCGCCGTGCAGTTCGGGCTCGGCCGAAGCCAGCACGCCGATCGGATAGAGAACCTGGGTCGCGGCGCGCTGGAAGGCGCTGTCCTGGGCGCCCGGCGGCAGTTGCAGGGCGTAGACCCGGTCGGCGCCGAAATCACTCTCGCCGGCGATGATGTGCTGCTCCACCGCCGCGCCGACGCCGCGGAGATAGGCGCCGCCGCCGTTGCCGGTATTGGTCGGCTGCGACACCTCTTCCGAGCCGTACAGGACCACCCGCACGGTCCGCGCCGGGCGGCGGCCGCTCTCGGCGATGGCCTTGGCCGCGCCGAGCGTGATGGCGCCGCCCGCGCCGTCGTCGATGGCGCCGGTGCCGAGGTCCCAGCTGTCCATGTGCGAGCCCAGCACGATCACCTCGTCCGGACGCGAGGCGCCGGTGATCTCCCCGACCACGTTCCGGGACTCGGTCTGATAGGTGTGGGCGGTCGACGAAAGCCGCAGACGCACGGTCTCGCCGCCGGTGATCAGACGCGTGAGCTGGCTCGCGTCCGGAGCCGAGAGCGCGAAGCCCGGCAGGGGCACGCGCCCTTCGACATAGCGGGTCGTGCCCGTGTGCGGCATCCGGTGCTCATCCGAGCCGACCGAGCGCATGATGAAGGCGACCGCGCCCTTGGACGCGGCGGCGGCGGGACCGGCGCCCCGGATGCGGGTCAGCGGGCCGTAGCCGGCGCCGTCCTGCATGCGCACCATCTGCCCGGCGTCGACATAGGCGATCTTGCCCGCCAACGATCCGGCAGGGGCGGCGTTCAGGGCTTCCAGGCTGGTGAAACGCACCACCTCGGCCTCGATCACGCCATTGGTGCCCGGCGAGTGGCCCAGCGCCGCGACGACCAGACGCTGGGGGTGGGCCCCGACGATGGAGGCGCTCTCCTCGCCCCGTTCCCAGCCGACCAGCGGGAAGGTCTCGATGCGGACGTTCTGGAAGCCGTGCTGACGCATATAGCCCGCCGCCCACTCGGCGGCGGCCGTTTCCGACGGCGAGCCCGCCGGGCGGGCGCCGAAGGTCGTCGTCAGTCGCGTGACGTAGTCCAGCGCGATATTCTGTTCGAGCGCGGCGTCACGAATTCGCTCCGCCCGCTGGATGGTGGCGGCGTCCTGCGCGGCGGCCGGAAGGGCGAAGCCCAGCGCGAGCGCGCTGGCGGCGAGAAGACGGGCGGACAGACGCATGACGGCTCCGGGGGACTCAACGGTGGAGCCGGACCCTAGACCCACATTCCCGACGCGGAAAGAACGTCCCCGCATCGGGTCCGGACGACGCTCAGGCGTCGCCCTTGATCCAGACCTCGACCGGGCCTTGCAGCTTCACGGTCAGGGCCTTGCCGCGACGGTCGACGCGGTTGCCGACGGCCAGACGGACCCAGCCTTCCGAGATGCAGTATTCCTCGACGTTGGTTTTTTCCTCGCCCTTGAAGCGGACGCCGATGCCCTGCGCGAGCAGGTCGGCGTCGTGGAACTTGCTGTCGGGATCGACGGACAGGCGGTCGGGAAGGTCGGTCATGGCATGGCTCTTCGGCAAATCAGCCGCCGCCTTTAGCGGTTCCGTCGCCCGGCTCCAAGCTCTTGACCTGACGTGGGGGCAATCGTCTAGGTTCGTTTCAAATCAATACGGACCCATCCCGTGACCGACGCCATCATCCAAGACTTCACCGCCCCGGCGATCGACGGCTATCCGCTGTCGATGCGACTGGTGTCCGCCTCCGAGCCGACCACGGCCGTTCTGATGAGCTCGGGCACCGGCTTTCCCAAGGGGTTCTATGATCGCTTCGCCCGGCATCTGGCGGGCAGAGGCGCGGCCGTCCTGACCTATGATTTCCGGGGCATCGCCGGATCACGACCCGACGATCTGGCCGCGATGCAGATGGACTATGTCGACTGGGGTCGCCTCGACATGCCGGCGGCGCTGGACGCCCTGATCGAGGCCGCGCCCGGCCTGCCGGTCGTCCACGTCGGCCACAGCGTCGGCGGCCACTTCCTGGGGTTCATGCCCAATCAGGACCGTATCTCGAAGCACGCGTTCGTCTCGGTCGGCAGCGGCTACTGGGGCCGGCATCACCGGTCCTACAATCCGCTCGAACTGTTCTTCTGGCTCGGCTACGGCCCCTGGAGCCTGGCGCGGCGCGGCTACATCAAGGGCGGCGGCCTGTGGGCGGGCACGGATCTTCCGCGTGGCGTGTGGGAGACCTGGCGCCGCTGGTGCCTGAAGGAGCCCTACTTCCTCGAGGAACTGAAGGACGGGTTGAAACCGCATCATTTCGACGCCGTCACCGCCCCGATCCGATCGTGGATCTTCACTGACGATCCGATCGCGACGCCGACCACCGGCCCCATCCTGATGCAGGTCTACCCCAACGCCCCGCGCGACATGATCGTGCACACCCCCGCCGATTTCGGCCGGAAGCGCATTGGTCACGAAGGGGCGTTCCGCAAGGGAATGGAGCCGCTCTGGGACACGATGGCCGACTGGCTGCTTGAACCCGTGGCGACACGGCCTAGGTAAGCGCCTCCCCTTCCCGGAGCCATCCCATGACCGACCAGCCCGCCATCACCGTCGACGGCCACGCGATTCCGCTGCTGGGCTTCGGAACCTGGATGCTTGAGCCCGCGGATGCCCGCAAGATGGTCGCCGAGGCCCTGCGCATCGGCTACCGCCACATCGACACCGCCTGGATCTACAAGAACGAGGCGGCCGTCGGCGACGGCATCCGCGACGCCATCGCCGCGGGCCATGTCAAGCGCGAGGACATCTGGCTGACCACCAAGATCTGGGTCGCCCACTTCCACCGCGCCGACCTGCTCAAGCAGGCGAAGGAGTCCGCCGGGGCGCTGGGCTTCACACCCGACCTGCTGTTGCTCCACTGGCCCAAGCCCGAGCCGTCCTTCGAGGAGACCCTGGGCGCGCTCAACGAGGCGCTGGAGCAGGGCCTCACGAAGAGCATCGGCCTGTCGAACTTCCCCTCGTTCGAGTTCGCCCGCGCCCAGAGCCTGTCGAAGGCGAAACTGGTCACCAACCAGGTCGAATATCACCCCTACCTGAAACTGACGTCTCTGATCGACACGGCGAAGGAGCTGGGCTCGTCCATCACCGCCTGGTCGCCCCTGGCCCAGGGCAATGTCGCCACCGATCCGACCCTGATCGAGATCGGCAGGGCGCACGGCAAGTCGGCCGGTCAGGTCACCCTGCGCTGGCTGATCCAGCAGAACATCATCGCCATTCCCCGCACCAGCAAGGTCAGCCGCGCCGAGGAGAGCTTCGACATCTTCGACTTCGCACTGTCGGCGGAAGAGATGGACCGCATCCACGCGCTGGCGCGCCCGGACGGTCGTCTCGGCGACTGGCTCGACGCGGCCTTCCAGTGGGACGAGGAGTGGGCCCAGGCCTGATCTGCGCTGACGCGACACGGCAAAGGCGGCGTGACAGAACCAGCCCGTCCGCCTAAGCCTCCGCGCATGGCCTACAAATCACTGCGCGACTTCATCGAGATCCTCGAAGCCGAGGGCGAACTGGTGCGGGTGACCGAACCGGTCTCGACCCATCTGGAGATGACCGAGATCCAGACCCGGTTGCTGCGCAACGGCGGCCCGGCAGTGATCTTTGAAAAGCCCGTCCTGCCCGACGGCACGATCAGCCCCATCCCCTGTCTGGCCAATCTGTTCGGCACGGTGAAGCGGGTCGCCATGGGCGTGACGCTGGAGAAGAAGCAACGCACCACCGCCGCCGAGTTGCGCGAGGTCGGCGAGCTTCTGGCCTTCCTGCGCAATCCGACCCCGCCGCGCGGCTTCGGCGACGCCATGGAGATGCTGCCGCTGGCCCAGACCGTCATGGCCATGCGTCCCAAGACGGTGAAGACCGCCCCGGTGCAGCAGGTGGTGCTGAAGGGCGACCAGATCGACCTGACCTCCCTCCCCATCCAGGGCTGCTGGCCCGGCGAGCCCGCGCCGCTGATCACATGGGGGCTGGTGGTCACCAAGGGACCGTCCGACGCCCGCGAGGACGACTTCAACCTCGGCATCTACCGCATGCAGGTGCTGGGCAAGGACAAGGCCATCATGCGCTGGCTGGCCCATCGCGGCGGCGCCCAGCACTACGCCCGCCACAAGAAGACCGGGTCGCGCGAGCCCCTGCCCGCCGCCATCGTCCTCGGCGCCGATCCGGGCACCATTCTCGCCGCGGTCACCCCGGTGCCGGACACGCTGTCGGAGTACCAGTTCGCCGGCCTGCTGCGCGGCGCCAAGGCGGAACTGGTCCCCTGCAAGACGGTGCCGCTCATGGTCCCGGCCCAGGCCGAGATCGTGCTGGAAGGGCATGTCCTGCTGGACGAGCATCACCCGGAAGGCCCCTACGGTGACCACACCGGCTACTACAACTCGGTCGAGACCTTCCCGGTCTTCCAGGTGACGGCGATCACCATGCGGAAGGACCCGATCTATCTGACCACCTTCACCGGCCGTCCGCCGGACGAGCCCTCGGTGCTGGGCGAGGCGCTGAACGAGGTCTTCATCCCCCTGCTCCGCCAGCAGTTCCCCGAGATCACCGACTTCTGGCTGCCGCCCGAGGGCTGCAGTTACCGCATCGCCGTGGTCTCGATGAAGAAGGCCTACCCCGGCCATGCCAAGCGGGTGATGCTGGGCGTCTGGAGCTACCTGCGACAGTTCATGTACACCAAGTGGGTCATCGTCGTGGACGACGACATCAACGCCCGCGACTGGAAGGACGTCATGTGGGCCATCTCGACCAAGATGGACCCGGCGCGGGACATCACCCTGATCGAGAACACCCCCATCGACTACCTCGACTTCGCCAGCCCCGAGAGCGGTCTGGGCTCCAAGATCGGCCTGGACGCCACCGACAAGTGGGAGCCCGAGACCAAGCGCGAATGGGGCGAGGAGATCCGCATGGAAACCGGGGTCGTCGACCGCGTCTCCGAGATGTGGGACCGCCTCGGATTGCCGGGCGACGGGGCGCCGATCTGGAAGTGATCTGACCGAACTGTGTTTCTGAAGTCGCGTTTACGTTGCAGCGCAACACTTATGTCAGAATTTCGCTTCACAGGTGACAGCCGTGTAATCTAACGTCCGGCCTTCGCCCTGGACACGGAGCCTTTATATGCGCGTTCTCGTCGCCCTTCTCACCCTCGCCACCGCCGTCCCGGTTGTCGGCATTTCGACCACCGCCGATGCGCAGGTGCTGACCGGCCGCGGGTCGCCCCGCGCCTCGTCGCGCCCCCGGGCCCAGCCGCCGCGTCTGAGCCCGGCCGAACAACAGCAGCTGTGGGACGCCCAGGACACCGTCGCCGACCTGAACGGCCAGATCGAAGCCATCCAGGAACAGGGCGCCGCCGCCGGCGGACTGTCCGCCGCCCAGCGCGCCCAGATCGCCAGCCACACGACCCGTCGGAACGAGGCGCAAGCCACGGTCGACCGTCTGGTCGCCAAGCGCGGCGCCTGACGCGCCCCGCCTGACCGGCTTTCGACGGCCGGCGTCGCCCTTGCTCCGGGGCGACGCCGGCCGTTCTCAATTCCGCACCGACGTCGACGAGGCGTGTCCTTCCGGACGAACAAGGTGATCCCGCGGGGGAGAGGCGTCCATGAGCGCGTTCGAATTCTTTTTCAGCTTTTACGGCCTTCTTCTGGGCCTCTCCGTGGCGGAGCTGGTCGGCGGTTTCGCCCGCGTGCTGCATGAGAAGGAACGGGTGAAGTTCGGGTGGCTGACCCCGATGCTCGCCGCCTTCATTGCGCTCGACGTCGCTACCTTCTGGAACCAGGCCTGGGTCATCTTCCGCGGCGCGCCGTTCAATCACGCGCTGCTGATTGCGGGTCTGGTCATCGCCGCCACCTTCTACATCGCCGCCAGCGTCACCTTCCCCCGCGTCTCGGCCGAAGGGGTGGACGAGAGGATCGACCTGACCGAACACTTCTGGCGCTACAGGCGACTAGTCTTCGGCTGCATCATGGCGGCCAACCTGATCGTGGCCCTGCTGTTTCTGACCCTGATGAGCGTGAACGCCGGATTCGCCGCCCTGTCGTCAGTCCGGCTGTGGGTCGGCTTCGGCATCTTTTTCACCGGCACCGCGACGGCGGCTTTCGCACCGTGGCGACCGGCCGTGATCGGCGCGCTGCTGATCGTGCTGATCTACAGCCTGTGGGTCGTCGGCGCGTCCGCAACCCATCTGATCTCGCGCGGAGCGTGGGCCCCGGCGATCGGTCTGTATTGATCGTCACCAGGACCGCTTGCCGCCCGCGCGCGTTTGGTTGAGGAAGGAGCCCATGCGCACGCCCCTTCTGATCGCCGCCGCCCTTCTGTTCGCGAGTCCCGCCATGTCCCAGTCCGTCTCCAACACCGCGCCGTGGGACCAGCCCTTCCTGCCGCCCGCGCCCGAATGGAACGGCGCCAGCCGCGACCTGCTGCGCCCGGCCTCGGACCCGTGGGTCACGGCCTTCGAAGCCGACGCGGACCATGACTTCAGCCCCGACTACGCCGACACCCGGGCCTGGTTCGACCGTCTGGACGCCGCCAGCGACCTGATCCGCATCGAGCAGTTCGGCGTCTCGCCGGAGGGCCGACCGATCTATGCCGTCATCGCCTCGAAGGACGGCGCGACCTTCGATCCGTCCAAGCCGGTGCTCCTGGCGCAGGCGGGCATCCATCCCGGCGAGATCGACGGCAAGGACGCCGGCATGATGCTGCTGCGCGACATCGCCTTCTACGGCAAGGATGACCTGCTGGACCGGGTCAACCTGATCCTGATCCCCATCCTGTCGGTCGACGGTCACGAGCGCGCCAGCGCCTACAGCCGCCCCAACCAACGCGGTCCGCGCATCCAGGGCTGGCGCAACACGGCGACCAACCAGAACCTGAACCGCGACTACCTGAAGCTGGACCAGCCCGAGATGCGGGCGGTGCGCGGCCTGATCGTGAAATACCGGCCCGACCTGTACGTCGATATCCACGTCACCGACGGCATGGATTACCAGTACGACGTCACCTACGGCTACAACGGCGAAAACGGCCTGTATTCGCGCTCGCCCGCCACGGCCCGCTGGCTGGACGACGCCTTCAAGCCCGCCATCAATGCGGCGCTCGAGGCCCGCGGGCACATCCCGGGCGAACTGGTGTTCGGCATTGATGACCGGAACCCGCGGGCGGGCCTGAACGACGGCGGGCTGGGCGAGCGCTTCTCCAACGGCTGGGGCGCTGCGGCCCACGTTCCAACCATCCTGATCGAGAACCACAGCCTGAAGCCGCACGAGCAGCGCGTTCTGGGCACCTACGTCTTCCTGGAGCGCGCGCTGAAGCTGCTGGCCAGCGACGGCGCGGGCCTGCGCACCGCCATCGCCGCCGACAGCGCCCTGCGCCCGGCGGAAATCCCGGCGAACTTCGCCTCGGACGAACAGCCGTCCTCGACCCGCGCCTTCAAGGGCATCACCTACGAGACCTGGGACAGCCCCGCCTCGGGCCGTCAGGAAATCCGCTGGCTGGGCCAGCCGGATCCCGAGGTCTGGCCGATGCCCTTCTACTCCTCGCATCCGACCCTGACCCTGCGCCGCCCCGAGGCCTACTGGGTGCCGTCTTACCGGACCGACATCATCGAACGCCTGCGCATCCACGGCGTGACCATGGAGACCCTGTCGGCGCCGCGGACCGTCCCGGTCGAGATGCTGCGCCTGAACGATCCGCGCATCGCCACGCGCGCCAACGAAGGCCACGTCCAGACCACCGTGACCCAGGTCACCCCGCTCCAGCGCGACTGGACTTTCCCGACCGGCTCGGTCCGCGTCCCGACCGACCAGCCGCTGGGCGACATCGTCGTCCTGCTGCTGGAACCGCAGTCGTCCGAGAGCTTCTTCGCCTGGGGCATGTTCCCGGAAGTGCTCAGCCGCGTGGAGTACATCGAGGGCTACGCCATCGCCCCGCTGGCCGAGCGCATGATGGCCGCCGATCCGGCGCTGAAGGCCGAGTTCGAGGCCAGGCTGGCCGCCGACCCCGATTTCGCCGCCAACGGCGACGCCCGCCTGCAGTGGTTCTATGAACGCACACCGTTCTATGATGACCACTACCGGCTCTATCCGGTCGCACGCGAAAACTGACGACCGCCCCGGGGAGGGACACCATGAGCATCGAACAGGCCCTGGCCTTTCACACTGAAGCCTTCCGGGCCGTGGCCCTGTGGACAGGGCTTTCGCTCCTGTTCGTGCTGTGGCTGTCGATGCGGATCAGCGCCGGGCGCCGGAGGCACAAGGTCTCCGTCGGCGACGGCGGCCATGCCGAGCTGACCACCTCGACCCGCGCCTTCGGCAATGCGGTCGAATATATCCCGCTGGCGCTGGTCGCCCTGGCCGTGGTCGCCGTCTTCTACAGCGCCGCGATCGTCCATCTGGTCGGAGGGGCCTTCTTCGTGGGGCGCGTCCTGCACGCCTGGGGCATGGGCCAGGAGAAGCAGCCCGCCGTCGGCCGGATGCTGGGCATGATCCTCACCTATCTGACCTTTATCGGGTCGGCGGGCCTGCTGATCTTCGCCGCCGTCTTCTGACGGCGGTTGCGCCATCGCGGAGGCCCGGCCATATCGGGGCATGACCTCCCCGCGTGACGCCGCCGCCTCCGACATCCTGCCCGATCTGATCGCCGCCGCCCTCAAGGCCGGCGCGGACGCCGCCGAGGCGGTGACCTCGGAACGCGCTTCCCTGTCCATCGGCGTCCGCAACGGCGCGCTGGAGGATGTGGAACGCGAGGAAAGCCGCGACCTCGGCCTGCGCGTCTTCATCGGGAAGCGTCAGGCGACCGTCTCGGCTTCCGACCTGTCGGACAAGACCCGCGCCCGTCTGGTCGAACGCGCGGTCGCCATGGCCCGTCTGGCGCCGGAAGACCCCTGGGCCGGTCTCGCCCCGCAGGATCGTCTGGCCAGGGGGCCCTTCCCCGATCTCGACCTCTATGATCCGACCGAGCGCAGCGCCGCCGAACTGGAGGCCGCCGCCGCCGCCGCCGAAGCCGCCGCCCTGTCGGTCGAGGGGGTCGCCAGGTCGGAGGGCGGTCATGCCGCCGCCTCGTCCAGCCGCTGGCGTCTGGTCACCTCGCATGGTTTCGACGGCGCCTATCAGGGCTCGGCCTTCTCGCTGGGCGTCGGCGTCATCGCCGAAAAGGACGGGGCCATGGAACGCGGCGGCGAACACCGCGCCGTGCGTCACCTGTCCGACCTGCCCTCCGCCGAGGCCATCGGCGCCTATGCGGGCAAGCGCGCCGTCGAGCGGACCGGTCCGCGCAAGATCGCCTCGACCACCGCCCCGGTGATTTTCGAAAACCGCATCGCGACCCAGGTGCTCTCGCCCCTGCTGGGCGCCATCTCCGGTTCAGCGATCGCGCGCGGCACCTCCTTCCTGAAGGATCGGCTGAACCAGCCGGTCCTGCCCAGGGGCGTGAACCTGATCGACGATCCGTTCCGTCAGCGCGGCCTGGGCTCCACCCCGTTCGATGACGAGGGCGTCGCCGTCTGGAAGCAGTCCATCGTCGAGGACGGCGTCCTGACCACCTGGCTGATGAACAGCTCCAGCGCCGCCCAGCTCGGCCTCGCCTCCACCGGCCACGCCTCGCGCGGCCTCGCCGGCCCTCCCGGCGTCTCGACCCACAACCTGCATCTGGAAGCGGGCGAGCAGGACCTGAACGGCCTGATGGCCGCCGCCGGGACCGGCCTGCTGATCACCTCCATGTTCGGGCCCTCGCTGAACGGCAATACCGGCGACTGGTCCGCCGGGGTGTCGGGATTCTGGTTCGAGAACGGCGAACGCGCGTATCCGGTCAGCGAAGTCACCGTCGCGGGCAATCTGAAGGACCTGTGGGCCCGTCTGGTCCCCGGCTCCGATCTGGAGTTCCGGGGCGGCTTCAACAGCCCGTCCCTGCTGTTCGACGCGGTGGCCATCGCGGGCAAATGACGGATTTCGCGGACGATCTCGAACTCATCCGCGACGCGGTCCTCGCCGCCGGCGAACTGGCCCTGTCCGAGCGCGAGGCCGGTCTGAAGATCTGGTCCAAGTCCGGCGGCTCGCCCGTCACCTCCGCCGATCTGGCGGTCGATGCGTTGCTGCGCGACCGCCTGCTGACCGCCCGGCCGGACTATGGCTGGCTCTCGGAAGAGACCGCGGACAGCCCCGACCGTCTGACCCGGCGGCGCATCTTCGTGGTCGATCCCATCGACGGCACCGTGGCCTATATGAAGGAAAAGCCGTGGTGGTGCATTCCCGTCGCCGTCGTCGAGGACGGACGCCCGGTCGCCGCGGTGATCCATGCGCCGATGCTGAACGAGACCTTCGTCGCCACCCTGGGCGGCGGAGCGACGCTGAACGGCCGCGCGATCACGCCGTCCGACACCACCGATCTGGATGACGCCTCGGTTCTGGCCGACGCCCGGCTGATGGAAGGTCCGCTCTGGCCCGAGCCCTGGCCGCCCATGCGCTACGAGAAGCGCAACGCCCTGGCGTATCGCATGGCCCTTGTGGCCGCGGGGGCCTTCGACGCCGCCATCGCCCTGACGCCCAAATGGGATTGGGACGTCTGCGCCGGAGCCCTGATCGCCGAAGAGGCCGGCGCCAGGGTCAGCGACCATCACGGGCGTCCGTGGCGCTTCAATCAGCCCGATCCGCGACAAACCAGCCTGATCTGCGCCGCTCCGGGCCTCCACCCGTTGATCCTGAAGCGCACAGGGCCTATTCCGCTCGCGCCCCGCTGATCCGTCTCTTCAGGTGATTTCAACCTGCTCGTGGGACGGTGACAACACAGACGCCCTCCCCCCGGGAACGAGAACATGACCACGAACGCCGATCCGGCCCAGCTTCTTCACATCGTCATCGGCGGCGAGCTGCGCCACCTGGACGCCCCCGTCTTCCGCGATGTCAGCCAGATCGAGTTCGTCGGCGCCTTCCCGAACTATGAGGAAGCCCGGAAGGCGTGGAAGGCCAAGGCCCAGGCCTCGGTCGACAACGCCCACATGCGTTACTTCATCCTGCACGCCCACCGCCTGATCGACCCGCGCGGCGACGCGGCCGAACACTAAGGTCTGGCGGGCCTCGGGCCCGCCTCGGAAACCGGAGCCGGCGCCATGACCCTTTTCGGCCGCACCCTCGGCGTCGAGGAAATCAGCGCGCTGGTCTTCATGCTCATGGCGCTGGCGATCTGGGTCATGGCCCTGCGCAATGAAATGGCGTGGACCCGCTGGTTCCGGAACTGGGAAGCCGAGCGCAAGGCTCGCCGGGAGGCCCAGCTGGCCGAGGAGCGGGGCGACACCCCTTCCCCGCCCGACGCCCCGCGCGGTCCGTGGGGCTGAACCCTACTCCCGCTTCAGCAGCTTTTCGGTCAGCAGGGTGCCCCACCACTGCGCCTTGAACTCGGCCCGGATCGCCTTCGGGTCATAGGCGGGGCTGTCGACCCACTCCAGGAAACTCACGCCGGTCGGCTGGACCTCCTTGAGGTATTTCTCCAGCGTGTAGTCCAGCACCCCGGTCAGGCCCTCGCGGTGGTGCAGGTATTTCTTGTCGAGCTGTTTGATGGCCTCGCTCATCGGCTCGCCCAGATGGAAGTGGCGATAGAAGACCGCCATCATCCCCGCCCGGTCCGCGCCGGACTTGCAGTGGATCAGCACCGGATATTCGATCGTCTCGAACAGCCGCTTCGCCCGGTGGATCCGGTCCGTCTGCGGCGGATCCCGGCTGTCCAGCGGCGCGTCGATCAGGGTCAGGCCCAGCGTTTCGCAGGCGTCCTTCTCCAGCGCATAATAGGCCTCGTCCCGCGCCCCGCGCAGGTTGATGACCGTCTTGATCCCCTGTGATTTCCAGTACGCCAGCTGCCGCGGCGACGGCTGGTTCGTCCGCACCAGATCCGGCCCCAGCCAGTGGGCGTTCATGAACCACCGCCGCAGGAAGGCGTGGTCCTTCCAGACATAGTCCCAGCGCGCCTTGAAGCGGCCGGCGGCGGTGGAGAGATCGTAGGACGACATGGGTGGGGAGATAGAGGCTCGAAGGCCCCGCGTCATCTCCACCCGCTTGTTTTGCGCCCGCCCCTCCCGCATATTCGATCCATGGCGAGACAGACCACAGCCAAGGTTTCCGCTACCCGGCCCGACAGGCGGGACCGCCCGGTCGTTTACCACGGCCTGAAGATTCCTCCGGTCCCGGGACGACGCTCCTCGCTCGCGAAGGACATCCGCAAGCAGTTCGAAGCCATGGCGGAGAAAACGCATGGCGAGCCCGCCTAGGCGTAAGCCCGCCGCCTCCCTCTCCGTCTTCATCAACTGCCCGTTCGACGACGACTACCGGCCGATCCTGCGCGCCATCGTCTTCACCGTCGTCGTGTCCGGCTATCATCCGCGCTGTGCGCTGGATTCCACCGACGGCGCCGAAATCCGCATCGCCAAGATCGCCAGCCTGATCGGCGACTGTGACTGGGGCGTCCACGACCTGTCCCGTGTCGAGGTCGTGGACGGCGTCCCGCGCTTCAACATGCCGATGGAGCTGGGCCTGCACCTGGGCGCGCGGCTGCTGGGCGAGCCCCGTCATCGCCGCAAGCGCGCCCTGATCCTCGACGCCCAACCCCATCGCTATGATCGCGCCCTGTCCGACATCAGCGGTCAGGACGTCGAGACCCACGGCGGCAATCCCGAGGCTGCGATCCGCTGCGTCCGCAACTGGCTGTCCGAACATCGCCGTTACAACCAGCCGCCCCTGCCGGGCGCCGCCGCCGTCCAGGCCGACTACCGCACCTTCACCGCCGAACTCGGCGCCCTGTTGGCTCCGCGCCGTCTCGATCCCGACGACCTCACCCACAGCGACTATCTGTTCGCCGTCCGCGACTGGATCGCCACCCGGGCCGAACCCGCTTGACTTCACGGCGTGCCAGTCGAAGCTCACGGTCATGCAATGCGCGAAGATCGACCGCTTCTTTCCCGTGCGAACCGCCCTCCGGATCGGAGCCGCTATCACCGTGCTGGCCTCGACCGTGGCCTGTTCGGCCGAGGCGACCCAAACGGCCAAGGCCTCTCAAAACCCCGCCTTGCCATCCCGTGCGCACGTCGATGGCGCCCTTCTTCGAACGGGAGGCGGCGGGCTTGTCGGGATTCTTGATGTCCAGCGCGACGCAGCCCGACCAGAGACTGTCCGTGCCGAACTGATCCTGCTTCAGCGGCAGACCGTGCCGGACCAGACCGCCGCAACATCTCAGGTTCATGAGATCGACTGCCCAACAGGGCGCGACCGTATCGTGGCCAATATCGGTTACGACCGCGCCGGCACGCCGCTACATGCCTACTCCGTTGAAACGACCCTCAGCCTGCGCCCGTACATGCGGCCTGTCTTCGAAGTCCTATGCAACGGCGACTATCTCGATAGCGCCGTCACACGCTTCGATTCCATGAGCGGCTTCCTCGATCTCTACGATCGCTTCTGATCCCGACACCCACCTCCCCGCTTGACTTCCTCCCCTCGTCGTCCGACCTCGGACCGATGACGACGCCCGCCCCCGCCGACGACGAGAAGGACGCCCTTCGCCCACTGCTGGGGCGCATCTGGCGGGACTATCTTTCGCACCACCGGACGCCGCTGTTCCTGTCGATCGCCTGCGCCGCCGTGGTCGGTGTCATGGCCGCGACGGTGCTGCAACTGCTCGAGCCGGCCATCGACGGCCTTTTCCTGGGCAAGCCGGTCACCGTCTGGCGGGTCCTCACCATCGCCCCCGAGCACGCCCTGATCGGCGTTCCGGCCCTGATCATCGGCGCCGGGGTGATCTGGACGGTCGCGGCCCTGGGTCAGGCGGCCCTGGTCAACCGCCTCGGGCACGGCATCGTCGGCGACATCCAGGTCAAGCTGTTCGGCGCCATGATCCGCGCCGACCTCGCCCGCCTGCGCAGCCAGCACTCGGGCGGCTTCGTCGCCTCCGTCCTGTTCGACGCCAACCTGGTGCGCGAGGCCTTCACCAACGGCGTGGTCAACTACACCCAGCACGGCCTGACCCTGATCGCCGTGATCAG
This sequence comes from Brevundimonas sediminis, assembly GCF_048799765.1. Lineage (NCBI taxonomy): Bacteria > Pseudomonadati > Pseudomonadota > Alphaproteobacteria > Caulobacterales > Caulobacteraceae > Brevundimonas > Brevundimonas sediminis. The sequence goes on along the minus strand of NZ_JBLYQK010000014.1, from coordinate 25,069 downwards.
CTACATGGCCTGGACGGACTGGAAGCTGACGCTGATCGTCCTGCTGGGCGCGCCCCTTATCGCCTTCGTCATCCGCCGCTTCGGCAAGCGGATGCGCAAGGCGACCACCGGGGCCATGGTCGAGACCGGCAACCTGTCGACGGCCTTGATGGAGAACCTCGACGGCGTCCGCCTGATCAAGATCGAGAACCGCGAGGCGGCCGAGGAAGCCCGCGTCGGCGAGGTGGTCGCCCGTCGCCAGCGTCACGTCATCAAGTCCGCCGACAGCCGCGCCTTCGCCGGTCCCTTCTCCAACCTCGTCGCCATGATCGTGGTCGCCGCCGTCATGGCCTATGCCGGCTGGCAGGCGCGTCAGGGCCAGATGAGCGTCGGCGCCTTCGCCGCCTACATCGGCCTGCTGATGTCCGCGGGCCAGTCGCTACGTCAGGTCACCAACCTCCAGACCGTCATGACCGAGGGCCTGACCGCCGCCCGTCGCCTGTTCGGCTCGCTGGACATCCAGCCGGAAATCCGCGAGGCGCCCGACGCCGACGACCTGCCCGCCGGGCCCGTCACCGTGGCGCTGGATCACGTCAGCTTCGCCTACGCCCCGGCCGCCGAGGGCGGCGCCCCGACCCTGTCGGACGTCTCCCTGACCGTGAAGCCGGGCGAGACCATCGCCCTTGTCGGCCCCTCGGGCGGCGGCAAGTCCACCATCCTGTCGCTGCTGCCCCGCTTCTATGACGTCACCGCCGGCGCGGTGACGATCAATGGCCGCGACATCCGCGAGCTTAAGCTGCACGACCTGCGCAGCCGCATCGCGCTGGTGACGCAGGAGCCCTTCCTTTTCGACGACACCATCGCCGCCAACATCGCCTATGGCCGTCCCGGCGCCACCCAGGCCGAGATCGAGGCCGCCGCCGCCAGCGCCGCGGCCCACGACTTCATCTCAGCCCTGCCCGAAGGCTATGCGACCCGCGCCGGCGAGGCGGGCCTGCGCCTGTCCGGCGGCCAGCGCCAGCGCATCGCCATCGCCCGCGCCTTCCTGAAGGACGCCCCCATCCTGCTGCTGGACGAGGCCACCAGCGCCCTCGACACCGAGAGTGAGGCCCTCGTGCAGGCGGCGCTGGAGCGGCTGATGGAAGGCCGCGCCACCCTGATGATCGCACACCGCCTGTCCACCGTCCGCAACGCCGACCGCATCTATGTGATCGAGGCCGGCAAGGTGGTCGAACAGGGCTCCCATTCGGCCCTCGTGAAGAAGGGCGGCCTCTACGCCCGTCTGGCGAAGCAGCAGTCGCTGGACGGCGATCCGGTGGGGGCGGTCTCTTGAGGCCGCTCCGTATTCCGGTCATCCAGAACACCCTGGCCTGGGTGCTGGCCGCGTGGATGCGGTTCTGCTTCGCCACCATCCGCTGGACCCATCACAATCAGGATGTCGCCGAGGGCGTCTGGAAACGGGGCGGCGGCGTGCTGGCTGTCTTCTGGCATTCGCGCATCGGCCTCAGCCCCGCCTGCTGGCCGCTGGACCGCGCCACCCCCGCCAAGGCCCTGATCTCGCTCAGCGCCGACGGGGAGTTCATCGCCAAGGCCGTGGCGCAGCAGGGCTTCCCCGCCGTGCGCGGCTCCTCGACCAACAAGGACAAGGCCAAGGCCGCCAAGGGCGGAACCCAGGCCCTGCGCGACGGCCTGAAGCAGCTCAAGCTCGGCGGTCTGGCCATCACCCCTGACGGCCCCCGCGGCCCCGCGCGCCAGATGGCCGAGGGCCTGCCCATGCTGGCGAAGATTTCGGGCGCTCCCGCCCTGTTCATCGGCCTGAGCTGCAATCCGGCCATCCGCCTGAACAGCTGGGACAAGGCCGTCCTGCCCCTGCCCTTCGGCAAGGGCGCCATCGTCTGGGATGTGGCCGACTATCCCGAGGGCGCCGACATGTCCGACGTCGTCGCGGCCTGGACCGAACGGCTGAACGCGGTAGAGGCCGAGGCCGACGCGATCACCGGCCTGAAGCGGGTCTGACCTTGAGCCCCGCCCTGATCCTGTACCGGCTCGTGACCCGGATGCTGGAGCCTCTCGCCCCCCGCCTGCTCGACGCGCGGGCCAGAAAAGGGAAGGAAGACCCGGTGCGGGTCGACGAACGGCTGGGCCTGACGCGTGTCCCCCGGCCGGACGGCGAGGTCGTCTGGCTGCACGGCGTCAGCGTCGGCGAGACCCTGTCCCTGCTGCCCGTGGTCGAGCGATTGCGCGCCACCCGGCCGGACCTGCACCTCCTCGTCACCTCGGGCACTCTCACCTCCGCCGCCCTGCTCGCGCGACGCCTGCCTCCCGGTGTGATCCACCAGTTCGCCCCGGTCGACGCGCCCGGCGCCGTCGACGCCTTCCTGACGAAGTGGAAGCCCGTCGTGGGCGTCTTCGTCGAGAGCGAGCTGTGGCCCAATCTGATCCTCGAGTCGCATCGACGGGGCGTGAAGCTGGTTCTGGCCAGCGCCCGCATCACCGAAAAGACCGTCGCCGGCTGGCGGCGTTTCCCCGGCGCGGCGCGCGAGATCCTCTCGGCCTTCGACGTGGTCCTGCCGCAGGACGGCGTGTCGGCGGATCGGCTGGAAAGCCTCGGCGCCCGGATCGACGGCCATGTGAACCTCAAGCTGGCAGGCGAGGCCCCGCCCCACGACGGCGCGGCCTTCACCCGGCTCAGCGCCGCCATCGGGGACCGGCCCGTGGTTGTGGCCGCCAGCACCCATGACGGCGAGGAAATCGCCATCGTTCGCGCGCTGGACAAGCTGACCGACCGGCTCTGCCTGATCCTGATCCCGCGCCACCCGGAACGCAGCGCCGCCATCGCCGCCGCCCTGACCCGCGACGGCTACCGTTTCGCCCTGCGCTCGCAAGGGCGGCAGCCCGACGGCGACACCGACCTCTATGTCGCCGACACCCTCGGCGAGATGGGCCTGTTCCTGCGGCTGGCCGACGTCGTTGTCATGGGCGGCAGCTTCTCTGCGGCGCTCGAGAAGCCCCCGGTCGGCGGCCACAACCCGCTGGAGCCCGCGCGGCTGGGCAAGCCCGCCGTCACCGGTCCCGACATGACCAACTGGGCCGCCGTGACCGAGGCGCTCGTCGAGGCCGGCGGGCTCCGGATCGTCGGCGCGCCGTGGGACCTGCCGGGCGTGCTTGTCCCGCTGCTCTCAGACGACAAGGCCGCCCGCGCCATGGGTGAACGCGGCCGCCGGGCCGCCGCCGAGGCCGGTTCCGGGCTCGACCGGCTGATCGACAGCCTCCAGCCCCTGCTGCCGCCCGCCCCCGCCCGGAGGCGCCGATGAGCCTCAGCACGCCCAGATGGTGGTACCTGCGCGACCGCAAGTCCGCGGCCCTGACCCGTATGCTGCTCAAGCCCCTGTCGTGGGTCTGGGCGGGCGTCACCGCCGGCCGCATCGCCCGGGCCACGCCGGTCGATCCGGGCGTGCCGGTCGTCTCCGTCGGCAATCTGACCGTCGGCGGATCGGGCAAGACGCCCATCGCCCGCGAGGTCCTGCGCCTGCTGCGCGCCTCCGGCGTCGACGCCCAGGCCCTGTCGCGCGGCTACGGCGGCAGGCTGGAAGGTCCCGTGCGCGTGGACCTGGCCACTCACACCGCCGCCGACGTCGGTGACGAGCCCCTGATGCTGGCGCTGGACAGCCCGGCGTGGATTTCGCGAGACCGCGTCGCCGGGGCGAAGGCCGCCGCCGCGGCGGGCGCGCAGGCGCTGGTGCTGGACGACGGTCACCAGAACCCGGCGCTGAAGAAGACCCTCAGCCTGATCGTCGTGGACGGCGAGACGCGCGACGATGAATGGCCCTTCGGCGACGGCTCGGTCTTCCCCTCCGGCCCCATGCGCGAGCCGCTGAAGGCCGGGCTGTCGCGCGCCGACGCGGTGGTCATCCTCATGCCATCCGATCTGGCCGAGCCCGATCCGGAACTGCTCGAGACCTTCGGCGCCCTGCCCGTCTTCATCGCCCGGCTGGAGCCCGCCGGTCCGCCGCCCTCCGGTCCGCTGGTCGGCTTCGCGGGTATCGCCAAGCCCTGGAAGGTCGAGCGCTCGCTCAAGGCCGCGGGCGGCGACCTGGCCGACTTCGCCCCCTTCCCCGACCACGCCGCCTTCAGGGAAGAGGACCTGCGCTTCCTCGCCGACCGCGCCGACCAGTTCGGCGCCACCCTCGTCACCACCGAGAAGGACTGGTCCCGCCTGCCGCCGGAATGGCGCGCGCGCGTGGTCAGCTGGCCGGTCAAGGCGACCTTCGAGGACCAGGCCGGGTTTGTGGACTTTCTCGTCCGTTCCTCCCCCGGGGAGGCGGAATCCTACTCGTCCCGGTAAATCACCCCGCCCTTCATCACGAAGTCGACGTGCCGCAGCAGCGTCACGTCGGTCAGCGGATCATTGTCGACCGCGATCAGGTCGGCGGGCATGCCGACGGCGATCCTCCCGGCCTGGTCCGAGATCCGCAGGTGGGCGGCCGCATTGACCGTCGCTGTCTGGATCGCCTCCAGCGGAGTCAGGCCCGCCCGGACCAGCAGGACGAACTCACCGGCGTTGTCACCGTGGGCCGAGACGCCGCTGTCGGTGCCGAAGGCGATGCGAACCCCGCCCTCATGCGCGCGGCGCGCCATGTCCAGCATCAGCGGCCCGGCCTGAAGCGCCTTGGCCGTCTGGGCCGGGGTGAAGAAGTTGTCGGGGCCCGACGCGATGCGCGCCACGAAATCCCCGGCCATCAGGGTCGGCACCAGATAGACCCCGTCCCGGCGCATCAGGCGGATCGACTCCGCATCCAGATAGGTGCCGTGCTCGATCGAGTCGCCGCCCGCGCGCAGGAAGCTGTTGATGCCGTCGGACCCGTGCGCATGGGCCGTCACCTGCCGTCCCATCCGGTGCGCTGCGTCGATGATCGCCGCCAGCTCCGCGTCGGAGAACTGCTGCCCCAGTCCGGCCGCCGTGTTCGACAGCACTCCGCCGGTGGCCGTGATCTTGATGATGTCCGCGCCTGACCGCACCTGCAGTCGCACGGCCCGCATGCAGTCTTCCGGCCCCGAGCAGATGCTCTCGCCGGTGAACATATGCATGATGTCTTCGCGATAGCCGTTGATGTCACCATGGCCGCCGTGGATCGAGACAGCCTCACCCGAGGCGATGATCCGCGGTCCAGGAACATCGCCGCGCCGGACGGCGTCCCGCAGGGCGAAGATCGATTCATTCGTCGCACCGAGGTCCGCCACGGTCGTGAAGCCCGCGTTCAGCGTCCGCAGGGCGTTCCGCGCGCCGACAAAGGCCTGGTCCGAGTTGGACCGGGTCACCCCGTCCAGCCGCGAGCTGGCGCTCTGCTCGCCGGTCAGATGGACGTGGCTGTCGATCAGCCCGGGCAGGACGAACCGATCCCTCAGGTCCACGACCCGCCCTTCGCCGACGAAGCCGTCGCGGATTTCGACGACCTGGTTCCCTCTGATCACGAGAGTTTTATCGCGCTGCACAATTCCGGTGGACGGCTCGGCCAGAAGCCGCCCCACTTGAACGAACGTCGTTCCCGCCCCAGGCGAAACTGCCGCAGGTGCGGGCGTTTGCGCGGCAACGCCTGTCGCCACAAGTGCGGCGGCGGCCGCCAGCATCGTCGTGATCGTCTTCACGGAAAACCCCCTCAGTCCCCGGATCAGCTTACCTGTCCACCGACCGCAGCCAAGGCTCAGGTTGCCATCCCTGTCCGCTTTTGAAACAAACTGTCGCTTCCTGTGAAACATGCGAGGGGCGTCGCATGCGACTTGCCAGACGCGGATTCATCCTGGGCGGAGCCGCCCTTCTTTCGGGTTGCGCCTCTGCGGCCGCGACCCGTCCGACGGCGTCTCTCCTGCCCGAGACCGGCGCTCAGCTCGCGCAGGTTCCGGCGCCCCGGGTCGTCGTCGGCGCCGCCGAGCCCGAGGCCATCACGGCCCAGCTGAACTCCACCCGTCTGCTCGATCCGCGCGGTCAGGTTCGTCCCGAACTGATGGAACGCGCCCTGGCCGCCATGGACATCCACGGCCACAAGATCACCAGGCGCGACCGCATGTATCTGGTCGACTTCACCAAATTCTCTGGCGATGAGCGCCTGTATGAAGTCGACCTCGAGGGCGGCGCCGTCACCCTGATGCGCACCTGCCATGGCCGCGGGTCGGACCCGGACCATTCCGGCTACGCGCGGACCTTCTCCAACACCCCGGAAAGCTACAAGTCGTCGGTCGGCGCCTTCGCCACCGCCGGCGCTGGCTGGGGCGCCCAGCAGGGCCCGAACGTCCTTCTCGACGGGCTGGAATACACCAACAACAACGCCCGCGAGCGCGCCATCATCGTCCACGGCGCCGACTACGCCGACCCGGCCTTCCTGGCCCGCGAAGGCAAGCTGGGCCGCTCCTACGGCTGCTTCTCGGTCGCCCACACCGACCTGCCCCGCCTGCGCGAGCGCATGGGCGACGGCCGCCTGCTGTTCGCCTGGGCCTGAAGAAAAGGCCGGGCTGGAGATCAACCAGCCCGGCCCGACCTTTCCGGCGTCAGTCCGTACGCCAGACCTCAGAACTCTTCCCAGCCGTCCTCGGCCGCGTGTGACTGCGGCGCGGCGCCGCCATGGCCGACGGTCTTCAGTTGCGGGACCGGGGCATGACGCGGAGCAGGACGGTTCGCGGACGCCGGGGCCGTCGTCGGGGCGTCGGTGATCCGGAACTGCGACACCGATCCGGCCAGCACCTCGGCCTCCTGCGACAGCGAGTGGCTGGCGGCGGTCGATTCCTCCACCATGGCGGCGTTCTGCTGGGTGACCTGATCCATCTGGTTCACGGCGGTGTTGACCTGTTGCAGCCCCGTCGCCTGTTCGTGGGCCGAGGCGGCGATCTCCGAAACCAGACCGTCGATTTCGGCCACGCGGCTGACGATGCGCTGCAAGGCCTCGCCGGTCTGGCCGACCAGGGTGACGCCGGCGTTGACCTGCTGCGTCGAGGCCGAGATCAGGGCCTTGATCTCCTTGGCCGCATCGGCCGAGCGCTGGGCCAGCGCCCGCACTTCCGACGCCACCACGGCGAAGCCGCGGCCCGTGTCCCCCGCCCGCGCCGCCTCAACGCCCGCGTTCAGCGCCAGAAGATTGGTCTGGAACGCGATCTCGTCGATCACGCCGACGATCTGGCTGATTTCCTGCGACGACTTCTCGATCGCGCCCATGGCGCCGACGGCGTCGCGCACCACATTGCCGCTGGTCTCGGCGTCGTCCTTGGCGGCCTGAACGGTCTGCGAGGCCTGACGGGCGCCGGCGGCGGTGCGGTTCACCGTCGCGGTGATCTCGTCCAGGGCGGCGGCGGTCTCCTCGAGCGAGGCGGCCTGCTGCTCGGTGCGCCGCGACAGATCGTCAGCGGCGTGGCTGATCTCACCCGAGCCCGAGCGGATGGCCGACACATTGTTGATCACCACCGACATGGCCGACTTCAGCTGCGTAATGGCCGCGTTGAAGTCGTTCTGCAGCTTGGCGTAGTGCGGCGGGAAGGCCTGCGTCAGGCTGTAGGTCAGATCTCCGCGCATCAGGTGATCCAGACCTTCGCCCAGCGCCGCGACGACCACCGCCTGCTCCCGCGCCGCGGCCTCGGTCATCTGCTGGTTCTTCGCCCGTTCGGCCTCGGTGGCGTTGCGGTTGGCCACGGCCTCGGCCTCAAGCCGTTCAGCCGTGATCGCGGCCTCGCGGAAGACTTCCAGGGCGCCGGCCATCTGGCCGACCTCGTCATGACGCGACAGGCCGGGGATGTCGGACGTCTTGTCCCCCGAGGCCAGCGCCCGCATGCGCCCGGCCAGGGCGATCACCGGCCGCGACACCGACCGGCCGATCAGGACGCCGCTGACCGCCATCGCCGCCGCCACCAGCAGGGCCATCAGGCCCAGCGCCGTGGCGGTCCGGCCCACCAGTCCGGCGATTTCGTCCGTATAGACGCCCGATCCCACGACCCAGCCCCAGGGCGCAAACCCCTTCACGAAGGAGATTTTGGGCGAGGCGTGTTCCTCGCCCGGCTTGTTCCACTGATAGGCGACGAAGCCCTCTCCATCGGCGCGGACCACATCGACCATCTTCTGGAACATCCGCACGCCGTCCGCGTCCGTGTTCCGGCTGATGTCCGTTCCATCCAGCCGCGGATTGGTCGGATGCATCACCATGTTGGGATGCATGTCGTTGATCCAGAAGTAGTCCTCGCCACCGTAACGCAGGCTCTTCAGGGTCGCCTTGGCGGCCTCCTGGGCCTCGGCTTCGGTCATCAGGCCGGCGGTCTGCTGGCCGTGATAGTGGGCGACGATGCTGTGCGCGACCTCGACCGTCTTCTGCGTCCGGTCGGCGATTTCCCGGCGCAGGGCTGTATTCAGCTCCATCAGCGCCAGTCCGAGGACCACCAGCAGCCCGGCGACCGCCAGGACCGTCATCAGGCTGATCCGTTTTCCGATCGTCAGGGTTTTCATGGCGCGATCCGGGACAAGGGAGGAGGAGACTACCCCCTCAAATGTCACTGCTCTCTGAAAACCTGACTAATCGGCGATTAGGCAGAAATCCTTATGCCCGGAAGCGCACACGGCCCCACTGTGGCGGAGGCCCTAGCCCCGCTCCAGCGCCCGCCAGGCGATGTCGGTGCGGAAGAAGCCGCCCGGCCAGTCGATCTTCCGGATCGCGGCATAGGCGCGGTCGCGCGCCTCGGCGATGTCCCTGCCCCGCGCGCAGATATTCAGCACCCGGCCGCCGGCGGCGACCAGCTGGCCGTCCTCCTGCCGCCGGGTTCCGGCGTGGAAGACCTGCACGTCCGGACCGAAGTCCTGCTCGGCGCCGCGGATGATAGAGCCCTCCACCGGGCTGTCCGGATAGCCCTGCGCCGCCATGACCACGCAGATGACCGTGTCCGGCAGGAACTCCGGCAGCGTCGCCCGGCTCAGGTCGCCACGCGCGCAGGCCAGCAGCATCGGCACGATGTCGCCGCCCAGACGCATCATCAGCACCTGGCATTCCGGGTCGCCGAAGCGGGCGTTGAACTCCACCACCTTCGGACCGTCGGCCGTCGCCATCAGCCCGGCATAGAGCACGCCGCGATAGGGCATGCCCTCGCGCGCCATGCCGTCGATCACCGGTTTGACCACCTCACGCTCGGCGGCCTCGACCAGCTCCGGGGTGAAAACGGGCGCCGGCGAATAGCTGCCCATGCCGCCCGTGTTCGGGCCCAGATCGCCGTCGTAGGCGCGCTTGTGGTCCTGGGCGCCGCCCAGCAGAACGTAATTGCGGCCGTCGGACAGGGCGAACAGCGAGCCCTCCTCGCCGTCCATGAACTCCTCGATGACCACCCGGGCCCCGGCCTGGCCGAAGCGGCCGCCCAGCATCCACTCGATCTCGCGTTCGGCTTCCCGCTTCGTCGGCGAGATGGCCACGCCCTTGCCGGCCGCCAGACCGTCGGCCTTGATCACATAGGGGGGCTTGAACACGGTCAGCGCCTGCCGGGCCTCGTGCAGCCGCTCATAGACGCCGAACCCCGCCGTGGGAATTTCGTGACGCTCCATGAAGGCCTTGGAGAAGGCCTTGGAGGTTTCCAGCTGCGCCGCCTTGGCGGTCGGGCCGAAGCAGGGAATGCCCGCCGCGGCCAGGCGGTCGGCCAGCCCCTGTTCCAGGGCGCTTTCCGGACCGACCACGACCAGATCGGCGCGCATCTCGCGGGCGAGGGCCGCCAGTTGCTCGGCGTCCGTCGCCTTCACCGGGCGCAGCTCGCCCAGTTTCTCCATGCCCGGATTGCCGGGCGCGATGACCAGGCGCTTCACGAGCGGCGACTGGGCGATCTTCCACGCCAGGGCGTGCTCGCGCCCGCCCGATCCGACCAGCAGGATGTTCATGAGAGGGCAACTACCGCACCTGCGAAGGCGGTCAAGTCATCTACGCGCCCGAACGGCCTCACAGGAGGGCGGAAACAACGTAAACGAGGCCTCCGAGCATCAGAAGACCGCCGATGACCAGCCACAGGCCGGTTTCGGGCGATCCGCTGCGACGCCCCATGTCACGCTCGCGCGGGTCGAGGTCGTCGGGGTCCATCTCGGGCAGGTCGGAGGCCATGGAGGCCGAACGGTCCACACCTGAACACCGTTCCCTCTTCCGAGCGGCCAAGCTTCGGCTGTTCCTTCGGGAAAAGGGGGCCTAGACCGCGCGACCATGTCTGAGAACCTCCGTCCCCGCCGTCTCGCCCTGCTCGCCGGTGTCGCCCTCGGCGCCTGCGCCGGCGCCGCCCACGCTCAAACCCAGAGCGTGATGGATCCCTCCGCCCGGGTCGCCGCGCCCCCGGTCGCCCTGGATGAGGTGGTGGTCACCGGCTCGCGTCTGGCCGGCGCACAGCGACTGGCGCCCGTCGAGGTCCTCGACCGTCGCGCCCTTGAGGCCGCGGCCGTCACCGACCCGGCCCGGATGCTCCAACTGGTCACCGCCAACTCCGGCTCGGAAGCCCAGGTCGATCAGCTCAACCAGCCCCAGAGCTCGGGCACGGCCCAGTTCAACCTGCGCAATCTCGGCCTCGGCTCCACCCTCGTGCTGGTCGATGGCCGACGCTGGACCTCCAGCGCCGCGATCGCCACCGACGGCTCGGCCTATGTCGACATCAACAGTCTGGTCCCGCTGATCGCGATCGAGCGGGTGGAGGCGTTCAAGGACGGCGCCTCCGCGCTCTACGGCTCGGATGCGGTCGCCGGCGTGGTCAATTTCGTCACCCGAACCGCGGTCGACGGCGCCGAGCTCCGGGCCCGCTACGGGCTGATGGACGGCGCGGAGGAGAGTCTGATCGAGGCCCTGGGCGGCGTCTCCCTTCTGGGCGGCGACCTGACGCTGGCCGCATCCCACCTCCACCGTTCGGCGCTGGGCTCCGACGAGCGGACGTTCACCCAGGCGGAGACCTACGGCCGGGCCGGCTGGACCGCCGTCACCAGCTACGGCCAACCGGGGTCGTACTATCGCGCCGGAGCCGGCGCCTACGCGGCCGACCCGGATTGCACCAACCCCGCCTTCACCCACTCCTTCCGCAACAGTCCGACCGACGCCTTCTGCCGGCTCGACTATTCGGACTTCTTCGATCTCGCGCCGGAGGAAACGCGGACGCAGTTGTTCGCGGACTGGCGCCGCCCGGTCGGGGCTGTCGAGGTCCGGCTTCAGGCCGCCTGGTCGGCGACCGGAACGATCGCCCGCCAAAGCCCCTCCCTGCCCATCCTCGCCCGGGCCCTGACCGTGCCCGCCGGCCATCCGGACAACCCCTTCGGCGAGGCGGTCCTGTTCCGCGGCCGCCTGCTCGGCGCCGAAGCCGGGGCCTCCGAGGCCCGCTTCGACTACGAGACCTGGCGTCTGTCCGGCGGACTGTCCGGCCGGTTCGCCGGGGGCTGGAACTGGGACGTCTCGGCGACCAGCAGCCGCCAGCTCATCGCCTATGACAAGCCCGACACCATCGGTACGGCGCTCCAGAACGCCCTGAACGGCCTGGGCGGCGCCGGCTGCGATCCGGCCACCGGCGCGCCCGGCGTCGGCGCCTGCCAGTGGTTCAATCCGTTCGGCAGCGCCTATCTCGGGACCGGCACGGCCAACAGCGCCGGACTGGTCGCCGACCTCATCGGCTACACCGGCCTGCGTGGGGCCGCGACCCTGACCACCGTCGACGTCCAGACGGACGGTCGCGCCTTCGACTGGGACGGCGGCCGCCTCGACCTGGCCGTCGGCGCCCAGTACCGCCGCAGCGGCCTGCGGCATGACTGGAGCGATCTGGTCAACGCCGGTGAACTGCTCACGGCCGGCTATTCGCCCGATTTCGAGGGTGACCAGGACGTCTTCGCCGCCTTCGCCGAGGCCCGGCTGAAGCTCGGAGAGCGGGTCGAGGCCCAGTTGGCCGTGCGCGAGGAGCTCTACGACGGCGGCGCCGAGGCCCTCAGCCCCCGCGTCGCCGTCCGCTGGGACGCCACCGACGCCCTGGCCCTCCGCGCGTCCTGGGGACAGGCATTCCGCGCGCCCTCGGTCTTCACCCTGTCGGGCGCCCAGGCGTCGCAGCCATCGGTCTTCGACCGGGGCGCCTTCGTCTTCGTCAACACCCTGACCACCGGCGACCCGGACCTGAAACCGGAAGAGTCGGAGACCCTGACCCTCGGCGTCGACTGGACGCCGCTCCCGGGCCTGCGCCTCGGCCTCGACGCCTGGCGGATCGACTACACCAATCTGATCGTGAAGGAATCGGCGCAGGCCGTCATCGACCAGGCCGCCGCCGATGATCTGGCGGGCCGAACCGGGACGGATGCGCAGCAGCGGGTCACCCGCGCCGGCAGCGGCGCCCTGACCTTCGTGGACCTGCGCTTCATCAACGCCTCCTCGATCGAGACCGAAGGCCTCGACCTGTCCGCCCGCTATGACCGCGACCTGTTCGGCGGCGTCTTCTCCGCCGCCGCCACCTGGACGTATGTGGACCGGTACGACATCCGGCTGACGCCGGGCGGGACGCCGACCTCGGGCCTCGGCTCGACCAATCTGGCCACCCTCGCCCGCTCCCTGCCGCAGGACCGCGGGGAATTCTCCCTCGGCTGGAGCGGGGCGACCGACAGCATGGTCCTGCTGGTCCACCACACCGGCGGGTATCGCAACGACCGTAGCGGAATCACCGATCCGACCATCGACAGCTGGACCACCGTCGACCTCGGCTATGTCCGCGCCGTCGGCCCGGCGCTGGACCTCTCGATCCGCGTCACCAATGTCGCGGATTCCGATCCGCCGCTGGCCCAGTTCGCACTCGGCTATGATCCCGTCGTCGCCGATCCGCGCGGTCGCATCGTCACCCTGGGTCTGACGAAGCGGTTCTGAGTTTCGCCCGCCTTCGCCTGCCGCTAGGGTTCGCCCATGAGCGATGACTATGTGTTCGAGGGCCCGGCGGACGAACCGCCGGCGCCGCGCGACAACAATCCGCCGCTGTCCATCTCCGAGCTGTCCTTCGCCCTGAAGCGCACGCTCGAGGATCGCTTCGGCCATGTCCGCCTGCGCGGCGAAATCTCGAAGGTGAACCACCACGCCTCGGGACACGTCTACCTGACCCTCAAGGACGACAAGTCGGCCATCGACGGCGTCGTCTGGAAAGGCTTGGTGCGCGGCCTCGGCGTTCGGCCGGAGACCGGGCTTGAGGTCATCGTCACCGGCAAGATCACCTCCTATCCGGCCCGCTCGTCCTACCAGATCGTCATCGAGAGCATGGAGGCCGCCGGCGCCGGGGCCCTGCTGGCCCAGCTGGAGCGGCTGAAGACCCGTCTGGCGGGCGAGGGCCTGTTCGACAGCGCGCGCAAGAAGCCCGTCCCCGCCTTCCCCTCCGTCATCGGCGTGATCACAAGCCCGACCGGCGCCGTCATCCGCGACATCCTCCATCGCCTCGCCGAGCGCTGGCCCTGCCGGGTGATCGTCTGGCCCGTCGTGGTCCAGGGCGACGCGGCCGCCGGTCAGGTCGCCAACGCCGTGCGCGGCTTTGTGTCCCTTCCGGTCGACGGCCCCGTCCCACGCCCGGATGTGATCATCGTCGCCCGCGGCGGCGGCTCGGTCGAGGACCTGTGGGCCTTCAATGATGAAGCACTCGCCCGCACCGTCGCGGCCGCCGGCCTTCCGGTCATCTCGGCCGTCGGGCACGAGACCGACACCACCCTGATCGACTTCGTCTCGGACCGCCGCGCGCCGACGCCCACGGGGGCCGCCGAGATCGCGACGCCGGTCCTTGCCGACCTGCAGTACGCGGTCGCCGATTTCGAGCGTCGCCTGGTGCGCGCCGGCGGACGGCTGCTCGAGGATCGCCGGACCCGCCTGCGCGCCGCCGCCCGCGGCCTGCCCGCCCGGCCCGAGGATCTTCTGGCCCTGCCCAGCCAGAGGCTCGACCTCGCCGGCAGCAAGCTGGGTTCGGCCTTGCACCGGAACGTCGCGGTGCACGAGCGCCAGTACGCGGGAGTGTCCGCGCGCCTCTCCGACAGCCTGCTGAATCGCGCCATCGAGCGGCGGCAGGATCGGATCACCGCCGTCTCCGAGCGCTTCACACCCGCCATCCGCCGCCGTCTTGACCGGGACCAGACCCGGCTCGCCGCCCTCTCCCGCGCCCTGACCAGTCTCGATCCCAAACGCCCGAAGCCCGGCTTCGCGCGGGTCGAGGATCAGGACGGCGTGATGATCGCCGCCGCCGCGGGGCTGCAGGCCGGCCAGGCGGTCCGTCTGGTCTTCGCCGACGGTTCGAAGGGGGCCCGTATTGACGGCGGAGAGGACGCGCCGCCCCCCGCTCCTGCGGCGGCGCCCCGCCCGCGCGCGACGCCACAGCCGCGCCCGAAGCCCGCCGCCCCGGGCCAGGGCGACCTGTTCTGAAACGGGAAACCCTTGGCGCCTGACCACCGGCCAAGCTAGGCTGTGGTTCATGGATCAGTCAGCCCAGTCCCAGGCCGCGCTTCATTACGGCGACGGCGAGTTCGCCGTTCTTCGCCCCGGCCGCTTCGTCACCTGCGCCGTCAGCGGCAAGCCGGTTCCGCTGGAAAGCCTGCGCTACTGGTCCGCCCGCCTGCAGGAGGCCTACGCCGGACCGGCTGAAGCCTTCCAGCGACTGGGTCAGCAGCCCTGATGCTCGACCGTCGGGGCCTGATCGCCGGAAGCGCGGCCCTCCTCGCGGCCGGACAGGCCCGCGGCCAGACCCCCGACCTTGAGCTTGACGGCCGCTTCGTGCAGGGCGGCCACGCCATCGGACGCACCTGGCCCCGCGCCCTGATCTTCGTCGACGGCGAAGCCCTGTCCGCCGCCTCGGCCGACGGCTGGTTCGTGGTCGGCTTCGACCGCGACGCGCCGGGCAGCGTCCGCATCGAGGCGCGATCGGACGGACGTACGGCCTCGCGGACCTTGGCTATCGCGACGGGCCGCTTCCCCTCCACCCGCGTCAACGGCCTGCCGCCGTCCACGGTCGAGCCGTCCGATCCGGCGCTTCTGGCGCGAATCCGGGAGGAGGTGCTGGTCAAGACGGAGGCCTTCGCCAGCCGCATCGACGGCGACGGCTTCCGCGATGGCTTCATCTGGCCGCTGGACAGCTACCGGGTCACCAGTCGCTGGGGCGCCCAGCGCGTCCTGAACGGCACGCCGGCCCGACCGCATTACGGCATCGACCTGGCGGCCCCCCGGGGCACGCCGATCCGCGCCCCGGCCCCCGGTCGGGTCGTCCTCGCCCGGCCCGACATGCATTTCGAAGGCGGCCTTGTCCTGATCGACCACGGCCAGGGCCTGATCACGGCCTGCCTGCACCAGTCCCGAATCGAGGTCCGGCAGGGTCAGGACCTGCTCCGCGGCGAACTGATCGGTCGGGTCGGCATGACCGGCCGCGCCACCGGTCCGCACCTCTGCTGGAGGGCGAAATGGCGGGATCGCAACATCGACCCCTCCCTTCTGGTAAAAACCTGAACAAGCTTGGCCATTTACGCTGGGGTTGAAACGGCGTTCGCCAATGGACGCGAGCCGAATCCGCCCCTAGACGTGACGGATTCCGACGCCTTCGCCGTCGCCGTCGCCGATCCCGCCGCCTCGCATGTCCTCCCTGTCCGCCCTTCAGGTCCTTCTGGTCGACGACAACGCGCACATGAGGGCGATCGCCTCCGCGGTTCTCCAGTCCGCCGGAATCCGCAAGGTGCGCGAGGCGAACGACGGCGCCGCGGCTCTGGGCATCCTGCGCGAACATGCCATCGATCTGGTGATCGTGGACTTCAACATGTTCCCGCTGGATGGGGTCGAGTTCACCCGTCTGGTCCGCAACAGCCCTGACAGCGCCAATCCGTACCTGCCGATCATCATGATGACCGGCCACTCCGAAAAGACCCGCGTCTATGAGGCGCGGGACGCCGGCGTCACCGAATTCGTGGTCAAGCCGATCACGGCCAAGGCCATTCTCGACCGCATCCAGGCGGTGATCTTCAAACCGCGCTCGTTCGTGAAGACCGACGGCTATTTCGGGCCGGACCGGCGTCGCACCCAGCTGGCCAGCTATACCGGTCCCTGGCGACGGGCCCAGGACAAGCCTCACGAGGTCTGACCCGGATCAGAGCTCCGGCGGCAGGGCGTCATAGACGGCCTGGGGCCAGCGCTTGTGCACCCAGAACCAGTCCTCCGGAACCTCACGCACCCGGTCCTCGACGAAGGTGGTGACCGCCTGCACGCCGCGGGCGATGTCGCCCGGCCGGTCTCCGGTCGAAGGCACGGCGATGGGCGGATGCGCGGTGACGCGGAAGCGCACGCCCGGAAGCCGCACCACCGAGATCGGCTGCAGCACCGTCCCGAACCGCAGCGCCAGCCGCGACGGCCCGGGCGCGGCGTTCACCGGCTGGCCGAAGAAGGTCACCTCCGGCCCCTCCGAGAATTTCTGGTCGTTCAGCAGGGCGACGGACTCGCCGCGCTCCAGGCCGTGCAGCAGCTCCCGCGCCCCGTCCCCGCCCTTGGGCGCGAACAGCTTGACGCCATAGCGCGCCCGCGCCTTGCGGATCTGGGCGTCGACATAGGGGTTGTTGGCCGCCCGGTAGGTCACCTGCACCGGCACGCCCGAAGCCACCAGCACCGCCGCCATCACTTCGAAATTCGACAGGTGGCCGGACACGAACACCACCGGCCTGCCGCCGTCGCGAATGGCCTCCAGCCGCTCCAGACCGACGATCTCCAGCCGTCCGCTGTCAGGCGTCAGCTGGTCCATCACCGCCGTCTCGGCGAAGCTGCGGCCGATCCGCTCCCACGC
Source organism: Brevundimonas sediminis (assembly GCF_048799765.1). NCBI lineage: Bacteria > Pseudomonadati > Pseudomonadota > Alphaproteobacteria > Caulobacterales > Caulobacteraceae > Brevundimonas > Brevundimonas sediminis. The sequence goes on along the minus strand of NZ_JBLYQK010000014.1, from coordinate 8,308 downwards.
CTCCAGCGCCAGCGCGTCGCGGTCCGCCTTCGGCATTTCAGGGAAGGCGATACGCAGGTTGCGCGTCACCGTCTTGTGGGTGCCGACCTTCGGACCGAGCGTGCGCAGAAGGGCGCCGCCGACATTCGACGCCCTTTCCACGCCCAGCAGGCGCATCAGGCCGATGAAGCCGGCGAACGCCGCCGCCTCCAGCCGCCAGACCAGGTCCTGGCCGAAGCTCACCTTGGGATCGTCACCAGGCAATCGTCAGCCCGCCGTCGACGACCAGGGTCTGGCCGGTCACATAGGCCGCCGCCCTCGAGCACAGATAGACCGCGGTGCCCGCGATCTCGTCCGGCTGGCCGATACGCTTCATCGGGTTCGGCTCGACCGTCACCTTCAGCACGTCCTCGTTCTCCCACAGATAGCGGGCGAAGTCGGTCTGGATCAGGCCGGGCGCGATGCAGTTCACCCGCACGTTCGACGCGCCGTATTCGACGGCGAGGTTCCGAACCAGCTGCATGTCCGCGGCCTTCGACACATTGTAGGCGCCGATCAGGGCGTTGCCGCGCAGACCACCGACCGACGAGATGATCAGGATCGCCCCGTCCTTCCGCTCCAGCATCTGCGGCGCGACCATCTGGGTCAGCCAGTGATTGGCCAGCACATTGTTGTGGAAGATCTTCTGGAACTGGTCGTCCGAAATCCCCGCCATCGGTCCGGCATAGGGGTTCGACGCCGCATTGCAGACCAGGATGTCGATCTTGCCGAAGGTGGCATTGGTCTCGTCGACCAGCCGCTGCAGTTCTTCCTTCGAAGCGATGTTGGCCGGGATCGCCAGCGCCGTGCCCTCGCCGTGCTTCGCGTTCAGGGCCTGGGCGACCTCGTCGCAGGGGCCGGCCTTGCGGGACGAGATCACCACCTTGGCCCCGTGCTCGGCCATCCGCTCGGCGATCGCCTTGCCGATGCCCTTGGAGGAGCCCGTGATCACCGCGACCTTGCCGGTCAGATCGAACAATTCCATCGTTAACCTCGAATGCGTGGGGAGAATCCGTGTCCGGACCCTATGCGTATCGTCGTGATACCCCGATACTCGGGCGATTCCATCCGGGAAGGCGGAAACTCCGTAACCCATGCGCGCCATCACCAACGGCTTTTTGTTCTTCGGCTACCTGTTCCTGGCGATGACCGTCGGCGCCTTCCTGTGGCGCGCGGGCCTCGGGGCGGGCGCGGGCGTGGCCGGCGGCCTCGGCGCCGGGGGCCTCCTGCTGGCCGGCCACGTCCTGCTGGTCGGGCGGGCGCAACGCGCCCTCCTCAAGAAGGAAATCGATCAGGTCCGGGAGGCGCATCGCCTGCTCGCCGACGCCATGGAATCGACCCAGGGCGCGCTCACCGAACTGGCCCAGGCCATTGAGGCCGGCGCCCTGACCTCGACCGAGCAGCTGTCCGGCGAGGTCCGCATGCTCGAGACCCTGATCCAGCAGATGAGCGTCTCCATCGACGAGCGGATGAGCCGCCCGGCGCCCGCCAGCGCCTTCGAGGCCCGCCATCAGCAGCAGTCGAACGTCCTGCTCCAGACCATCCACGAGGCGCTGGCCGAGAACCGCGTGGACCTCTACCTCCAGCCGGTCGTCTCCCTGCCCCAGCGCCGGACCATCTTCTACGAAAGCTTCACCCGTCTGCGCGCCGCCGACGACCGGGTGATGATGCCCGCCGAATATCTGTCGGTGGCCGAAGGCGAAGGACTGGTCCCCGCGATCGACAACCTGCTGCTGTTCCGTTGCGCCCAGATCGTCCGCCGTCTGGCCCGTCAGGACCGCAAGGTCGGCGTCTTCTGCAACGTCGCCCTGTCCTCGCTGGGCGACGAGACCTTCTTCCCGCAGTTCCTCGACTTCCTGTCCGAGAACCGCGACCTGAACCAGGCCCTGATCTTCGAGCTGGGTCAGGCCGTGTTCGACGCCCGCGGCGCGGTCGAGGCCCGCAACATGGCCAAGCTGGCCGACCTCGGCTTCCGCTTCTCGATCGACAAGGTCCAGACGCTGGACCTCGACTTCGCCGACCTGCAACGCTCGGACGTCAAATTCATCAAGGTCTCGGCCGACCTGCTGATCGAGCAACTGCTCGACCTCGACAACGGCCCGGCCATCCCGTCCCTGCGCGACATCCAGGCCGCCGACTTCGCCCAGCTGACCCGCCGCTACGGCATCGAGGTCATCGCCGAGAAGTGTGAGAGCGAGCGCCAGATCGTCGACATCCTGGAGCTCGATGTCGCGATGGGTCAGGGCCACCTGTTCGGCGAGCCCCGCGCCATCAAGGAGCAGGTTCTGGCCGAAACCGATCCGCCCGCCGAATTCCTGCGCTCCACCCTGCGCAGCGCCGAACAGCGCCGGCGTTTCGGGTAACCGGCGACACCCTGCGTCCAATCCTGACGCACGCGCCTGATACCCTGACGACAATCGGGCTTCCGGCCGCCAGATCGCTAAAGTGGAATTCACGCCAACCCGCCCGCGTTGCGAGAAAAAGTGCACTATGTGCACTCCATTTTCGCCGAGTGCACTTTTCCTCCGGACCGGAGCGGGGATCTCACCCGCCCCCGCCCGCCCCTTCACCCCGTCGACCCGACCCGCTATCTGCGTCCCATGACCCTCCCCCACGCCCTCACCGGTCTCGGCGCCATCGCCGGGGACTACGACATCCTGCTCTGCGACGTCTGGGGCGTGATCCACAACGGGCGCGAAAGCTGGCCGGAGGCCTGCGAGGCGCTGGCGCGCTTCAACCGCGAGGGCGGGCACGTCATCCTGATCTCCAACTCGCCCCGCACCGGTCCCGGCGTCATCACCCAGATGGATGATCTGGGCGTGCCGCGCGAAAGCTGGAAGGCCGTGGTCACCTCCGGCGACGCCACCCGCGCCGAACTGGCCGAACGCGCGCCGGGTCCCGCATGGCTGATCGGTCCCGACCGGGATGCGCCCCTGTACGAGGGGCTGGGCCTGACCACCGTCCCGACCGGAGACGAGGCCGCCTTTATCTCGGTCACCGGCTTCTACGACGATGAGGTCGAGACCCCCGAGGACTACCGCGAACGCCTCACCGCCGCCGCCGCGCGCGGTATCGAGATGATCTGCGTCAACCCGGACCGGGTCGTGCAGCGCGGGGACCGCCTGATCTATTGCGCCGGCTCGCTCGCCGACCTCTACGAGTCCCTCGGCGGCCGCGTCACCATGGCCGGCAAGCCCTATGCCCCGATCTACGACCGGGCGCTCAAGGAAGCCGCCGACCTGCTGGGCGGGCCGGTCAATCGCTCGCGCGTGCTGTGCATCGGCGACGGGGTGATCACGGATGTTCTGGGGGCGGACAAGCAGGCGATGGACTGTCTGTTCATCGCCCAGGGCATTCATGGCGACAAGGCGCGCGGCGCCGATGGGCAGCTCGATCCGGCCCGCGCCGGCGCCCTTTTGAAGGCTGAAACAACTTATGCCCGCTACGCCATGCTCGATCTCGCATGGTGAGGATGGTCATTCCGTCGCACGGGCGCTAACACCGATTCATGGTTGATCTCGTTCATAAACATCCCTCGGGCGGCTACATCCTCGAGGAGCTCCGCGTCGGCATGGTCGCTGAAAAAGTGATCACCGCGACCGAGGAGCGCATCCGCCTGTTCGCCGAGGCGTCGGACGACTTCAACCCGGTTCATCTGGACGAAGCCTTCGCCTCGAAGACGGCCTATCGCGGCCGGATCGCGCACGGCCTGCTGTCCGCCTCGTTCGGCTCGGCCGTGGTCGGCACCATCCTGCCGGGCGCGGGCTCGATCTATATTTCGCAGACCCTGTCCTTCCACCTGCCGGTGCGCATCGACGATGTGGTCACGATCCGCATCACCGTCGTTTCGCTGGATCAGGACGGCGCCCGCGCCGAGCTGAACTGCGAGGGCTTCGTCGACGGCAAGCTGATCATGGACGGCATCGCCACCGTGCGCGTTCCGCGCCGCCGCAAGCCGTCGGCGCGTTGATCGAGGTCATTCGAGGCTGGCGCGACCTGCCCGCGGACCAGCGCGGCGCGGCGGTCGCCATCGGCGCATTCGACGGCGTCCATCGCGGCCACCAGGCCGTCATCGCCGGCGCGCGCGAGGCCGCCTCTCGCCTGGGCGTCCCTCTGGCCGTGGTCAGCTTCGCCCCCCATCCGCGCCGCTGGTTCCAGCCCGACGCCGCCCCGTTCGGCCTGATGACGCCCGGCCAGATGGCCCGCGCCCTCGAGCCGCTCGGGGTCGACCGGCTCTATCTCCTGCCCTTCGACGGCGAGATGGCGGCCATGACCGACGAACAGTTCGCCCGCGATGTGCTGGGCGAGGGTCTGGGCATCGCCCATGCCGCCGTCGGCTTCGACTTCACCTTCGGCAAGGGCCGGACCGGGTCGCCCGAGGCGCTGCGCCGCTACGGCGAGACCGCGGGCTTCACCGTCTCGGTCGCCGAACGGCTGGACGACGCCGACGGACTGAAGCTGTCCTCCTCCGCCGTGCGTGAGGCCCTGAAGGCCGGGGATATGACCCGCGCCGCCGCCATCCTCGGCCGCCCCTTCGCGGTCGAGGGCGAGGTGATCCACGGCGACAAGCGCGGTCGGACCATCGGCGTGCCGACCGCCAACGTCAGTCTGGGCGGCTATATGCGCCCGGCCTACGGAGTCTATGCGACGCGCACCCGCCTGCCCGACGGCCGGGTCATCGACGGCGTCGCCAACCTCGGCGTCCGGCCGATGTACCCGACCGAGGACCCGCTGCTCGAGGTCTGGCTGTTCGACTTCAACGAAGAGCTCTACGGCCAGGTGGTCGAGACCGAACTGGTCGCCTTCCTCCGCGGCGAGCTGAAGTTCGACAGCCTCGACGCGCTGAAGGTCCGGATTGATCAGGACGCCGGCGACGCCCGCGCCGCGCTTCATCAGTGGCGCGTCGGCGAAGCCCCTGCTAGACCGCCTGCACCATGACCGTCCGCGTCCGTTTCCCGATTTCGATTAGCCGCCCGGCGTAGCGCTGCAGGGCCGCCGGCCCCGCGCACGTCGGGACATTCCATCGAAATCCACGCGAACGATCGACACGACGAGACCGACTTCATGGCTGACGCCGACAACACCCCCACCGGCCGCGACTATCGCGACACCGTCTTCCTGCCGGAGACGCCCTTCCCCATGCGTGGCGGCCTGCCGCAGAAGGAGCCGGTGATCCTCGAGCAGTGGGGCGACCTCTACGGCGCCCTGCGCAAGCAGCGGCAATCGGAGGGCGCGCCCCTCTATGTCCTGCATGACGGCCCGCCCTACGCCAACGGCGACATCCACATCGGTCATGCCCTGAACAAGACGCTGAAGGACTTCGTCGTCCGCAGCCGCTTCCTGCTGGGCTACGATGTCGACTACGTCCCCGGCTGGGACTGCCACGGCCTGCCGATCGAATGGAAGATCGAGGAGCAGTTCCGCGCCAAGGGCCGTCGCAAGGACGAGGTCTCCAAGGACGAGTTCCGCGCCGCCTGCCGTGAGTACGCCGGCAAGTACATCGACCTGCAGCGCGACCAGTTCAAACGGCTGGGCATCACCGGCGACTTCGCCAATCGCTACGCCACCATGGACTTCAGGTCGGAAGCCGCCATCGTCGCGGAGTTTCACAAGTTCAAGAACTCGGGCCAGCTGTATCGCGGCTCCAAGCCGGTCATGTGGTCGCCGGTCGAGCGCACCGCCCTGGCGGACGCCGAGATCGAATACCACGACCATGTCTCGCCCACGATCTGGGTGAAATTCCCGGTCATCGCCGCGTCGGACGACCACGACGACGACCTGCTGGCGTTCCGCAATCCGACCCCGTCGATTGTCATCTGGACGACCACGCCCTGGACCATCCCGGCCAACCGGGCGATCAGCTACGGGCCCGAGATCGCCTACGGCCTGTACGAAGTCACCGCCCTCGTCGAAGGGCTGGAGTTTGAACCCTGGGCCAGGGCGGGCGATCGCCTGATCGTCGCCGACAAGCTGGCCGAAGAGGTGTTCAGGGCGGCGAACGTCGCGACGTTCAACCGTCTGTCCGACATCAATCCGTCCGGTCTGGAGTGCGCCCACCCGCTGGCCGCTCTGGACAGCGGCTACGGCTTCTCCGTGCCCCTGCTGGCCGGCGATCACGTGACCGACGACGCCGGCACCGGCTTCGTCCACACGGCGCCGGGCCACGGCGCCGACGACTTCGAGGTCTGGAAGGCCCACGGTCATCACGAGGTGCCGGACACGGTCGATCCGGACGGCGCCTACTACCCCGGCGTGCCTCTGTTCGCGGGCCTGAAGGTGCTCGAAACCGAGGGCAAGAAGACCGGCAAGTTCGGCCCCGCCAACGGCGCCGTGATGGAGAAGCTGATCGAGGCCGGGAACCTGCTGGCTCGCGGGCGCCTGGAACACTCCTACCCGCACAGCTGGCGCTCCAAGGCGCCGGTCATCTTCCGCAACACCCCGCAGTGGTTCATCCGCATGGATGAGCCGCTGAAGTCGGGCGACACCCTGCGGGAAACGGCGCTGAAGTCGATCGACGACACCGCCTTCCATCCCGCCGGCGGCAAGAACCGGATCCGCTCGATGGTCGAGGGCCGCCCGGACTGGCTGATCAGCCGTCAGCGCGCCTGGGGCACGCCGCTGGCGATGTATATCGACAAGCAGACCGGCCAGCCGCTGCATGACGCCGAAGTCGACGCCCGCATCGTCAAGGCGATCGCCGAACACGGCGCCGACATCTGGTTCACCGCCCCGGACAGCGACTTCCTGGGCGCGCACGACGTCTCGCGCTTCGAGAAGGTCGAGGACATCCTGGACGTCTGGTTCGACTCCGGTTCGACCCACGCCTTCACCCTTGACCCGCGTCTGCCGGAGAACGGCTACACGGGCGACCGTCCGGCGCACTGGCCGGCCGACCTGTATCTGGAAGGTTCGGACCAGCACCGCGGCTGGTTCCAGTCGTCGCTGCTGGAAGGCTGCGGCACCCGCGGCCGCGCCCCGTTCAAGGCTGTCCTGACCCACGGCTTCACCCTCGATGAAAAGGGGGAGAAGATGTCGAAGTCCAAGGGCAATACGACCGACCCCCTGACCATCATCAAGGAGTCGGGCGCCGATATCCTGCGGCTCTGGGTGGCCATGGTCGACTATTCCGACGACCAGCGGATCGGAAAGCAGATCCTGCAGACCACCGTCGACGCCTATCGCAAGCTGCGCAACACCGTGCGCTACCTGCTGGGCGCCCTGAGCGGCTTCGACGAGGCCGAGCGCCTGCCCTACGACCAGATGCCGCCGCTGGAGAAATTCATCCTCCATCGCCTGCACGAGCTGGATGGTCAGGTCCGCGCAGCCTACGCCGAGTACCGGTTCCAGGACGTCGTCCGGCCGGTGCTCGAGTTCTGCTCGGGCGACCTGTCGGCGCTGTATTTCGACGTCCGCAAGGACAGCCTGTACTGCGACCGTCCCGACAGCGTCCGCCGTCGCGCCGCCCGCACGGTGATGGACGAGGTGTTCGCCCGCCTGACGGCCTGGCTGGCCCCGCTGACGCCGTTTACGATGGAAGAGGCGTGGACCACCCGCTTCCCCGACGCCGGCTCCAACTGCGTCCGGGTCATCCCGGAAACGCCGGCGAACTGGAACAACGCGGCCGAGGCGGATCGCTGGGCCTCGATCCAGACTGTCCTGGAAGTGGTCAACGAGGCGCTGGAGGCGGCGCGACGCGACAAGGTCATCGGCGGGGCGCTCGACGCCTGGCCGGTCGTGACCGGTCCGGCCGAGGCGTTCGCCGCCTTCGCCGATCTGGACGCCGCCGAGGTCTTCCGCACCTCGGGCGCCGAACTGGTCCACGGAGGCGACGCCGTCTCGGTCGAGGTCCGGCTGGCCGACCATCCGAAATGCGCCCGGTCCTGGCGCAAGGTGCCCGACGTCGGGTCTGACCCGGCCTACCCGGACCTGTCGGCCCGCGACGCCGACGCGGTCCGCTTCCTGGACGCCCAGACGGCATAGAAAAACGGCCCCGCCCGAACCCGGACGGGGCCGTCTTTTTGTCCGGCGCGGAGATCAGTCCTGCCGCGACCGGGCGCGCAGCTCCGCCGCCCGACGTTCCAGCGCATCGGCCCGCTCCGGCAGACGCGCCGCCAGCGCCACCAGATCGGCGTCCGTCACCGGATGCCCCTGGGCGGCCTGCCGGGCCATCACCTCGGCGCGGTAGGCCGGATCCTGCAGGCGCTGACCGCGCGCGCGCATCTCCTGCGCCCCGCGCTCCATCTCGTCCGCGCCCCGCCCCATCTGGCCCCGCGCCTCGGTGCGCGCGCGG
>NZ_JBLYQK010000013.1:0-77952 GCF_048799765.1 Brevundimonas sediminis | reverse complement strand
TTGTCGGCCCCGCCGTACAGCTGGTCCACGCCCGCCCCGCCGGTGATCACGTCATTGCCGGCGCCGCCGTAGATGATGTCGCTGCCGCCCTGACCGTTGAGCGTGTCATTGCCGGCGCCGCCCTCGATCTGGTCGTTGAAGGCGGTGCCGTTGATCACGTCGGCATTGGCCGTACCCGCGAAATACTGGCCGCCGCCGGCGCCGACGATGAGCACGATGTCGTCGAAGCGCAGGCGTTCGACATTGGTCAGGGTGTCCGTGCCGTCCGGGCCGGTCACCGTAGTGACGCCGCCGCTGGTGACCACCGAATAGGCCGAGGACGCGCCCGCGAAGACGGCCGTATCCGTCCCCGCGCCGCCGTCGATGGTGTCGTTGCCGAGGCCGCCGGTGATGACATCGTCGCCGTCGCCGCCGTTGATGGCGTCGAAGCTGCTGGTGCCGACCAGCACGTCGGCGTTCGCCGTGCCGTTGATGGTGTTCACGATCGGCGCGCCGGTGATGTCGTAATAGCCGTCAGCGAACTGCAGGCGCTCGACGTTCGTCAGGGTGTCCGTGCCGTCAGGCCCGGTCACGGTGGTGACCCCGCCCGAGGTGCTGAGGCTGTAGGCCGAGCGGTTGCCCGAGAAGACGGCCGTGTCGGCGCCGGCGCCGCCGTCGATCGCGTCATTGCCCGCGCCGCCCGTGATCAGGTCATCGCCGTCGCCGGCGTTGATCGTATCGTTTCCGGCCGCGCCGTTGATGGTGTCGGCGCCTGCGCCCGCGTTGATCTGGTCACTGAACGCCGTGCCGTTGAGGGTGTCGGCGTTGGCCGTGCCGGTGAACAGCTGACCGCCGCCGGCGCCCACGATGAGGGTGCCGTCCGAGAAGCGCAGGTACTCGACCTGGCTGACCACGTCCGTGCCGTCCGGGCCCGATACCTGCCAGGCGCCCGACGGGATCTGGACGACGGTCGACTGGGCCATCGTGCCGCTGAAGACGGCGGTGTCCACGCCCGCGCCGCCGTTGATGGCGTCATCACCGGCGCCGCCGGTGATGACGTCGTCCCCGTCGCCGCCGTTCAGGGTGTCCGCCCCGGCCAGGCCGTCAATAACGTCGTTGCCGCCCAGGCCGTTGATCGTGTCGTCGCCGGACGTGCCGGACAGGGTGTCGGCGTTCGGCGTGCCCTCGATCGGCCCCGTGCCCTGGATCGGGTTGCCCGCGGTGTCGAACAGGCCGTCGGCGAACTGCAGGCGCTCGACATTGGTCAGGCTGTCCGTCCCGTCCGGGCCGCTGACCGTGGTCACGCCGTTCGAGGTGCTGAGGGTGTAGGCCGCGCGATTGCCGGAATAGACGGCGGTGTCGACGCCGTCGCCGCCGTTGAGCGTGTCATTGCCGGCGCCGCCGATGAGGGTGTCGTTGTCCGCACCGCCGTTCAGGGTGTCGGGCCCGTCGCCGCCGGTCAGGGTGTCGGCGCCCGCCTCGCCGTTCAGCGTCGAACCGGACGAGACGAGCGGAACGACCGACTGGTTCGGAAGCGAGACGTGCATCGTATAGGTGCCGCCCGCGGCCGGCGAGCCGGAGGTGAAGCCGCCCGACGTATTGGCCTGCCATTGCGCGACCTGGATGTAGTAGGTGCCGGCCTCGGGCAGAACGAAGACGAGGCGGGAATCCGTGGCGTTGCCGCCGTCGGAGGCGTCGTCGTCGTTGTTGGCGATCTCCGAACCGATGGCGTCGAACAGACGCAGGGTCGAGTCGAAGCTGGCGTTGTCGATGTCGATCACCACCTGGATGCCGGCCGCCCCGACGGTGAAGGCGTAGTACTCCACCCCGCCGTGGGTGGTCGCGACCACGGTCGAGTGCGGGACAGTGGTCGGGTTGGCGACGTCGCTGCGCGACTGCAGGTCGAAGGTGCCGGACAGGGAGACGGCGTTTCCGATGGTGTCGTTGACCGTCGTCCGGGCCTTGATCACATCGGGCGCGCCGCCGCTCAGGCCGGGCGCGCCGGCGAACAGCTGATCGTCCCCGCCGCCGCCGTTCAGGGTGTCCACCCCGCCGCCGCCGCGAATGATGTTGGCCGCGCCGTTGCCCGTCAGGGTATCGGACGCTGCGGTGCCGGTGATGTTCTCGACGTCCACGAGGGTGTCATTGCCCGCGCCGCCGCTGGCCGTGCCCGTGGCGAGGTTGACCACCACGCCCTCGACCGCGCCGGAGTAGTCGGCGGTGTCGATGCCGGCTCCGCCGTTGAGGGTGTCGTCCCCGAGACCACCGACCAGAATGTCCGCCCCGTCGCCGCCGTTCAGGATGTCCGTCCCCGAACCGCCGTCCAGATAATCGTCGCCGGCCAGACCGTTGATGGTGTCATTGCCGCCGAGGCCGCCCAGGGTGTCGCCCAGACTCGAGCCGTTGATGGTTTCGTTGGTCAGGTCGCCGCCGACCACCAGGCCGCCGGTCGGGGTCGCGGCGATGATCTGGTCGGAGAACTGCAGGAACTCGACGTTGGTGATGGTCACCGCCGCCTGGCCGGTGGCCGTCACCGTGCCGACCTGCCCGTTCCAGGTGATGGTGTAGGCCGAACGCGGCCCCGAGAAGACCACGGTGTCGGACCCGAGGCCGCCGTCGATGACGTCGGCGCCGCCGTTGCCGCGAATGACGTTGTTGGCCGAGTTGCCGCGAATGGTGTCGGCGCCCGTGCCGCCGATGACGTTCTCGATCGTCACGCCGACGGCGATCGACACGTTGCCGATCATGCCGCCCACGTTCGAGAAGGCGCCCTGGCGCAGGTCGATGACCTGGGCCTGGGTGTAGCCGGAGAAGTCGAAGGTATCGACGCCGCCGGCGTCCCACACCGCGAAGACGAGCGGGCTGCCGGAGGTGGTGGCCGAGAACCAGGGCTGGCCGGCGTTCGAGTTGAACCCGTAGACGGTATCGCCCGTGCGGGTCGTCGTATTGACCCCGTACAGGCGTTGCGCGGCGGCGATGTCGTCCATCAGCGGCGCCGAGGCGTAATAGGTGGTGCCGGCGCCGTTGATGCGGAAATCAGCGCCCGTGGAGCGTTCGCTGAAGTAGCTCATCACCGTGTACTGGCGCGAATCCTCGAAATAGATCGCATGGGCGCTGTAGGTGATGCTGACGCCGGCCGAGGCGTTGTAGGCCGCCGGGTGGCTGAGGCCGATCGCGTGGCCGATCTCGTGCAGCAGGGTCTGGGTGCCGTAGTTATAGAGACTGGGCGCAGCGTTGTAGGACAGGGAGCTGTTGACCCAGACGTCGCCCTGGACCGCCGTGGAGCCCGTGGCGCCGGGCATGCCCCCGGGGAGGTAGGCGAAGGCGGCGGCGCCGTCCTGGCCGGACGCGTAGTTCCCGAACAGGATGGTGGCGTTGTTCGAATATTCGCTGCCGGCGTCCGACACCCGGACGAAGGTGATGTTGGCGACATCCGACCAGGCCGACAGCGACTGGATCGCCGTCGCGATCTGGGTGGCCGAGAACTGGGTGAAGCCGGTCGTGTCGCTCGGCATCGTCGTGACCGAGGCGCGGAAGGCGAAGGTGACCGTGGCGGCCTGACCGAGCCCGTTGGCCCAGCTGCTGTTCGACCGGGTGATCTGCGCGCCGGCGTCGCCGGGGCTCAGCGACGGCTTGGAGTTGGGGCTGGTGGAGCCGCCCCGGTCATCGCCGTTCAGGATCACGCCGAGACCGCCGTCCTCGCCCGCCGAGGTCGCGCCGTGGAAACGGGCGCAGCAACCGCAAACCTGGTAGCTCGCAATGGCGCCGAACGCCGAACTTCCACTCGAAGTTGCGCCGCCGCCGCCGCCGCCCGAGGTCGAGGTATCGAAGTCTTCCACGAACAGACCGGTGCGCGCGGCAGTGAAGGTATCGAACATGTGGGCAACCCCGATTGCGAATTGGGCGCACCTTAGCGCGACGCGGGGCCACGACAAGCGTAACCGCGCTACCCGGGCCCGTCACAAAACGTAGCCCTTGTCGAAAAGAGGCGGCCTGCGATAGGACCGTTGCTCCGGCGCTGATGCCTGAAACACCCGCAAAATTCTGCGCGAGGGCCCTGCCTGCGGGCGGAACACCCTGAACGGGTACTGGAGACCACATGAGAAAAACCGCCCTGATCACTGGCGTGACCGGCCAGGACGGTTCCTATCTCGCCGAATTTCTCCTTGAAAAGGGATACGACGTTCACGGCATCAAGCGCCGCTCGTCGATGTTCAACACCGACCGCGTGGACCACATCTACCAGGACCTGCACGACGCGGATGTACGGTTCCAGATGCATTTCGGCGACCTGACCGACACCTCCAATCTGGTGCGGATCATCCAGGAGGTTCAGCCGGACGAGATCTACAATCTCGGCGCCCAGAGCCACGTGGCCGTCAGCTTCGAGACCCCGGAGTACACCGCCGATGTGGACGCGCTCGGCACCCTTCGCCTGCTGGAAGCGATCCGCCTGCTGGGCCTCGAGAAGAAGACCAAATTCTATCAGGCCTCGACGTCAGAACTTTACGGACTGGTGCAGGAGCCGATCCAGTCGGAGACCACGCCCTTCTACCCGCGCAGTCCCTATGCCGTGTCGAAGATGTTCGCCTACTGGATGTGCGTGAACTACCGCGAGGCCTACGGGATTTTCGCCTGCAACGGCATTCTCTTCAATCACGAGAGCGAGCGCCGCGGCGAGACCTTCGTCACCCGCAAGATCACCCGCGGCCTCGGCGAGATCGCCCAGGGGCTGAGCGACTGCCTCTACCTCGGCAATATGGACGCCCTGCGCGACTGGGGTCACGCCAAGGACTACGTCCGCATGCAGTGGATGATGCTGCAGCAGGACACGCCGGATGACTACGTCATCGCCACCGGCAAGCAGTACAGCGTGCGCCAGTTCGTCGAGGTGTCGGCGGCCCGCATCGGCGTGACCCTGCGCTGGGAAGGCTCCGGCGTGGACGAGGTCGGCATCGTCGAAAGCGTCGATCCCGCCCATGCGGTCACCCGCTGCCCGGCCATCAAGGAAGGTCAGACGATCATCCGGGTCGACCCGCGCTACTTCCGTCCGACCGAGGTGGAGACCCTGCTGGGCGATCCGTCCAAGGCCAAGACCAGGCTGGGCTGGGAGCCGGAGATCAGCTTCGAGGCGATGGTCGACGAGATGATGGAGGCAGACCTGCTGGCGGCCCGCAAGGCGCTGCTGCTGAAGACCGCCGACTGGAGCTGATCGCCTTGGATCCCTTCATTCGCCTGGATCAGACCGCCCGCCGCCGCGAGGATACTCGCGGCTGGCTGGAGGTGCTGTACGAAAGCGACGCCATGGTGCTGAAGCGCTCCTTCTCAAGGAAGGGCGTCTTCCGGGGACTGCACGTGCAGCAGGCCCCCTCGCCCCAGACCAAGGTCATCCGCGTGGTCGAGGGCGCCATCGTGGATGTGGTGGTGTCGATGGAAGACCCGTCGCGCGCGCTGAAGACCACCACCCTCACCCCCGCCGACGGCTGGGTGCGGATCGACGCCGAATACGCCCACGGCTTCTATGCGCTGGAAGACACCCTCTTTGAGTATGTCTGCGACGGCGGATACGATGAGGCGTCGGAGCAGGCCTTCTCGATCGCCGACCGCCTGCCGGCCCTGCTGGGCGTGGAGACGGTGATCCTGTCGGACAAGGACCGCGCGGCGCCGCCGCTGCCGGCGTCTGGAGCAGAGTGATGACCAAGCTTTCCCTGATCACCGCCAGCTACAACAGCGCCCGCACCATCGCCGACACCCTGCGGTCGGTGAACGCCCAGACCTGGCCGGACTTCGAGTACCTGGTCGTCGATGGCGGCTCCAGGGACGAGACGATGGAGATCGTCGCGCGCGAAGGCCAACGCGTCACCTCCGCCGTGTCCGAGCCCGACAAGGGCATCTATGACGCCTACAACAAGGGCCTCTCGCGGGCCTCCGGCGACGTCATCGGCTTCATCAACTCGGACGACTACTACTGCACGCCCGAGGCGCTTTCGGAGGTCATGGCGGCCTTCGAGGCGGACCCCGGGCTGGAGGCCGTGCACGGCGATCTGGTCTATGTGGATCCGGTCGACACCTCGAAGATCGAGCGGCACTGGAAGTCACGTCCGGCCACGGTCGAGAACCTGCGGCGCGGCTTCATCCCGGCCCACCCGACCCTGTTCCTGCGCCGCAGCGTCTACGACAAGGTCGGCGGCTTCGACACCAGCTACCGGCTGGCGGCGGACTACGACTTCATGCTCCGGACCTTCTATGTCCACCAGGTGAAGTCGCTCTACATCCCCAGCATCTGGGTACGGATGCGGTCGGGCGGGGCCACCGGCGGCAATGCGGCCAGCATCATTCGCCAGAACGACGAGATCCGCGCCAGCCAGCAGGCCCACGGCCTGAACTACCCCAAGGCCCTGTTCTTCGCGCACAAGGTGCTGGACCGCTCGGTCCAGCGGGCGCGGGCGCCGTTTGTGAAGGCCCCCGACATCGAAGGGACCGGCAGCCGATGATCGACGGCAAGCGCGTCCTCGCGATCGTTCCGGCGCGCGCGGGCTCCAAGGGGCTGCCGGGCAAGAACGTCCGGATGCTGGCCGGCAAGCCGCTGCTGGCGTGGCCGATCGCCGCCGCGCGCGCCTCGGCCCATGTCGACCGGGTCATCATCTCGACGGACGACCCTGGGTTCGCCGACATCGCCGTGGCGCACGGGGCGGAAGCGCCCTTCCTGCGCCCGGCCGAACTGGCCAGCGACACCGCGCCCTCCATCGGCTTCATTCTCCATGCCCTCGACACCCTCGCCGAAGCCGGCGACGTCTATGACTATGTCGTGCTGCTGGAACCCACGTCGCCGCTGACCGACGGCGCCGACGTCGACGCCGCGCTCGCTCGACTGGTCCAGGGCGGAGACCGGGCTGACGCCATCGTCGGGGTCGCCCTGATGGAAACGACCCATCCGGCCTATGCGGTCCGGCTGGAGGCCGACGGGGTCATCTCGCCGCTTCAGCCGGGCGGCTTCGCCGCCATGCCGCGACGCCAGGACCTGCCGGAGGTCTTCAACCTCGACGGCAGCCTCTACATTTCAACGGTCGCCGCATTGCGCCGGGAGGGCGGCTTCTGCCACGCCCGGACGCTCGGCTACCGGGCCGCCCGCCACAAGAGCCATGAGGTGGACGATCTGGTCGACTTCATCTGTATTGAGGCGATCGCCCGAAATCTGGACATCATCCTTCAGGACGAAGGCCCGGCCCCGACGCCGGGCGCGAGATAGATCATGCGGAAATGCACCAAATGCCTGGTCCCCGAGACCGTCGACACCATCACCTACGATGAGGATGGGGTCTGCTCGGTCTGTCGCCAGATCGAGGCCAAGAAGGACAAGATCGACTGGGCGGACCGGCAGCGGCAGCTGGACGAGATCGTCGCCGAGTACAAGGGCAAGGACCTGTACGACTGCATCGTCCCCTATTCGGGCGGCAAGGACTCGGTGTTCCAGCTCTGGTACATCGTCAAGACGCTGAAGATGAAGCCGCTCGTGGTGCGCTACAACCACTGGGGCTACCGCCCGCAGGTCGAGGAGAACAACACCTCGGTCTTCAAGCAGCTGGGCGTCGATGTGGTCGAGTTCACCCCGAACTTCCACGTGGTGCGCGAGCTGATGCTGGAAAGCTTCAAGCGCCGCGGTGACTTCTGCTGGCATTGCCACACCGGGATCTATTCCGGCGTCATGCACATGGCGGTCCGCTTCAACATCCCGCTGCTGTTCTGGGGCGAGACCTCGGCCGAGTACCACAGCTGGTACACCTTCGAGGAAATGGAGGAGGTCGACGAGAAGCGCTTCAACCGCCTGATGAACCAGGGGATCACCGCGGACGACATGTACGAGTTCCTGCAGGGCCGCGTCGAACGCCGCGATCTGTGGATGTTCGACTATCCGAAGCGCAAGGACCTGATGAAGCTGAAGGTCCGCTCGATCTGCCTGGGCAACTACATCGAGTGGGACACCAAGGCCAACGTCGAGCTGATCAAGAAGGAGCTGGGCTGGAAAGGTCAGCGGGTCGAGGGTGTGCCGCCCGAGTACGACTATGAGAAGATCGAATGCACCTTCCAGGGCATGCGCGACTGGTCGAAGTATGTGAAGCGCGGCTACGGCCGGGCCAACCACCTGCTCTCCATCGACATCCGCAACGGTCGCAAGACGCGTGAGGAAGCCCTGGAGATCGAGGCGCGGTACGACGGCAAGCGCCCCGCCTCGATGGACTGGTTCCTGCAGCACCTGCAGATCACCGAGGACGAGTTCTACGACATCCTGGCCCCGCACCAGGTCCATCCGTGGAAATTCGACCGGAAAAACCTCGAGACCGGCGAGGTCATGCCCGACTTCGACAAGTGGGATCGCACCGACCTGAGCGATATCAAGGTCGGCCCCGCCAAGGCGTCGACCGAGTAGGAGCGCGCGCCATGACCATCGCCATCATCGATTACGGCATGGGCAACGTCCGCTCGTTGATGAACGCGTTCGAGTACATCGGCGAGGACGCGGTGGTCACCGCCGACTTCGATGAACTGCAGGATGCGGACCGGCTGGTTCTGCCGGGCGTCGGCGCCTTCGGCGACGCCATGGCCGCCATCGACGCCAAGAACCTGCGCCCGGTGCTGAACCATCTGGCGCTGGAGGTGAAGAAGCCGGTTCTGGGCGTCTGCCTCGGCATGCAACTGTTCGCGCGCAAGAGCTTCGAACACGGTGAACACGACGGGCTCGGCTGGCTGGACGCGGAGATACGCCCCCTTCAGGTGGAAGCCCCCGCCAAGGTGCCGCACGTCGGCTGGAACGCCGTATCCTTCGCTCCGGACGAGTGGCTGTTCAAGGGATTGCCCTCGGGCGAGAGCGACTACTATTTCGTCCACTCGTTCCACATGGTCTGCAACGATCCGGCGGACCGGGTCGGGGTCACGGATCACGGCGGGATCGTCACCGCCGCGGTGCGACGCGGCAACCTGACGGCGACCCAGTTCCATCCCGAGAAGAGCCAGGACAACGGCCTGCAGCTGCTGCAGAACTGGCTGGGGCACGCGTTCTGATGCTGAAGAAACGGATCATTCCGAAATTCCTGATCCGGAACGGCCGTCTGGTGAAGATGCGCCGCTTCCACGACGACCAGCGCGAGGCGGGCAACCCGGTCTCGACCGCCAAGGTCTATGACAGCTACGGGGTGGACGAACTGATCTTCGTCGACATCGACGCCTCGGCCGAGGGCCGCGTCGTGAAGGGCGACATCATCGAGCGGGTGGCCGAGGAGGTCTTCGTCCCGCTGACCGTCGGCGGCGGGGTGACGACGCTGGAGCAGATCGAAAGCCTGCTGAAGAGCGGGGCGGACAAGGTCAGCATCAACAGCGCGGCCATCGACGACCCGGACTTCATCACCCGCGCCGCCTCGCGTTTCGGCGACCAGTGCATCGTCGTCTCGATCGACTACAGGGCCGACGAATTTGGGCGCAAAAGGGTGTTCGGCCGCGGCGGGACCGCCCCGACCGCCCATGATCCGGTCGAGTTCGCGCTGCGCATGCAGGATCTCCACGCGGGGGAAATCCTGATGACCTCGATCGACCGGGACGGGATGATGAACGGCTATGATCTGGACATGATCGCCGCCCTGTCCGACCGGCTGGATGTCCCGCTGATCGCATCGTCCGGCGCGGGCAGCCTTGATGACTGCGCCCGGGCCCTGGACGCAGGGGCCTCGGCGATCACCATCTCCTCCATGTTCATCTTCACCGACCACAGCCCGATCAAGGTGCGCACCTATCTGAGCACCAACGGGGTCAATGTCCGCAGCCAGAAGGGCAGCCGCTCTTGACCCCGCCGGTTCGGGCCAGTCTGGATGCGCGGGGGCTTGCGGCCTATGCGGCGGCGCAGGTGAACGCCCACTTCCCCGATCCGGCCCCGGTGGAGGTCGACGAACTGATGGCCGCGACGACGGTGGCCCTGTCCCGGCTCGAACACTGCTTCAGCCACGTCGACAACAAATATTTCTTCGACGGACGGCAGGTGGTCTTCAATCACCTTCACGGCGACCAGTACGCGATGTGGCTGTACCTGCTGTCGAACGAGCTGTTCCGGCAGGGCGGCGCGCCGGCCACCTGCGCCAAGCTGTTCCTGCTGAACAAGGCCCTGCACGGGCTGGACGCCTATTACGAGGTCGAGCTCCCGTCGGTCTTCCTGCTGGTGCACCCTCTGGGAACGGTCCTCGGACGCGGTCGCTACAGCGACTTCTTCATCGCCTACCAGCGGTGCGGCGTGGGATCGAACCACGACGTCTATCCGACCTTCGGGCGGCACGTGACCCTGCGTCCCGGCAGCGCCGTTCTGGGGCGCTGCAGTATCGGGGACAACTGCCAGATCGCCACGGAATCGCTGGTTCTGGACCGCGACCTGCCCGACAACACCCTGTATATCGGTAACCCCAAGACCGCGACCCTGCGTCGCCAGGACGGCCCCTTGCCGATCTGGCGC
The DNA here is from genome assembly GCF_048799765.1 of Brevundimonas sediminis. NCBI lineage: Bacteria > Pseudomonadati > Pseudomonadota > Alphaproteobacteria > Caulobacterales > Caulobacteraceae > Brevundimonas > Brevundimonas sediminis. Next base: position 67,481 of record NZ_JBLYQK010000013.1, on the reverse strand, counting down.
GCCAACGGAGCCTGAGACCATGGCCGACGACATCAAGCTCCCTTCGAACAGCGAGGCGGACTTCGCCGCGCTGCGGACGCGTCTGCACAGGGTGATCCCGGGCGGCGCCCACACCTATTCGCGCGGGGACGACCAGTTTCCCACCAACGCGCCGCCCGTTCTGGCGCGCGGCAAGGGCGCCTATGTCTGGGACACGCACGGGACGAAGTATCTCGACTACGGCATGGCCCTGCGCGCCATCTCCATCGGTTACGCCGATGACCGGGTGAACGCGGCGGCGATCCGCCAGATCGAGAACGGCGTCAACCTGACCCGCGCCTCGGCCATCGAACTGGAGGCCGCGGAGCTGATCTGCGACGTCATCCCCTGCGCCGAGATGGTCAAATTCGCCAAGAACGGCTCGAACGCCACCACCGCCGCGGTGAAGATCGCCCGCGCCTATACCGGCCGCCGCTACGTCTGCATCCCGCGGCAACACCCCTTCTTCTCGTTCGATGACTGGTTCATCGGCTCGACCGTGGTCAAGCGCGGGACCCTGACCGACCACGCCGCCAGCACCCTGCTGTTCGACTACAACGACATCGGCTCGCTGAAGGCGCATTTCGACGCCCACCCCGGCGAGATCGCGGCCGTGATGCTGGAGCCCGCGACCCATCTGATCCCGTGCGGCCCGAACGGCGAGCCGGGGCTCGCGCCGGGTCCGGACCCGGACCACGCCGGCCATGCGGGCAACTTCCTTCACCAGGTTAAGGCGCTGGCGCACGCCAACGGCGCGCTGTTCATTCTCGACGAGATGATCACGGGCTTCCGCTGGCACCTGAAGGGCGCCGCCCATCTGTTCGGCGTCGAGCCGGACATCGCGACCTTCGGCAAGGCGATGGCCAACGGCTTCGCCCTCGCGGCCGTCGTCGGCAAGCGCGAGTACATGCAGGTCGGCTCCACCGATCGCCCGGGCATGGAGCGCACCTTCCTGCTGTCGACGACCCACGGCGGCGAAATGCCGGCTCTCGGCGCCTTCGTCGAGGCGACGCGCATCAACATCGAGGACGATGTGCCGCGTGGTCTGTGGGCGTTCGGGGCCAGCCTGAAGGCGGGCTTCGCGGATGTGGCGGCGGCCAACGGACTGGCGGATCATTTCGTCACCGACGGGCCCGAAATCCTGATGAACTACATCACCCGCGACGCGAACGGAGAGCCGTCCCTGGCCCTGCGCACCCTGCTGTCGCAGGAGATGATCCGGCGCGGCGTCCTGATGCCCTGGCTCGGCACCTGCCAGGCCCACGGCGCCGAGGAGCTGAAGATCACCCTGGACGCCCTCGACGGGGCGCTGAAGGTCTACGCCGCCGCCCTCCGCGACGGGGTCGGGGCCTACAAGGACGACCATGTGATCAAGCCCGTGTTCCGGTCCCACAACTGATGGCCGACGTCTCGCGACTCGACGGCCAGGTGGCTGTCGTCACCGGCGGGGCCGGCATACTGGGCCGTCGCTTCTGCAAGGGCCTTGCGGACGCGGGCGCCCGGGTGGCGGTGGTCGACCTGTTCGGCGATGCCGCGGACGCGGCGGCGGCGGAGCTCGGCGGCGAGGCCGCGGGCTTCGCCTGCGATGTGTCCGACGCCGGTTCGGTCAGGGCCTGTGTCGAGGCGGTCATGGCCCGCTACGGCCGGATCGACATCCTGATCAACAACGCCGCGACCAAGACCGCCGACGTACGCGCCTGCATGGCGCCCTTCGAGGAGTATTCGATCGACACCTGGCGCGAGATCATGTCGGTCAACATCGACGGCATGTTCCTGATGGCGCAGGCCGTCGGCAAGACGATGCTGGCCGGGGGCGTGAAGGGCCGGATCGTCCAGACCGCCTCGATCTACGGCGTCGTCGGACCCGACAACCGCATCTATGAAGGCTCCAGCTACCTGGGCGGCCCGATCAACACCCCCGCGGTGTATTCGGCGTCGAAAGCGGGCGTCATCGGCTTCACCAAATGGCTGGCGACCTATTGGGCCGACAAGGGCATCCGGGTGAACTGCATCGTCCCCGGCGGGGTCTCGAGCGGCCAGAACAGCACCTTCAGCGACCTGTATTCGGCGCGGGTGCCGCTGGGCCGGATGGCGCAGGCCGACGAGATGGTCCCGCCCCTGCTGTTCCTGGCCAGCGAGGCGTCCAGCTATGTCACGGGCCATGTCCTGATGGTCGACGGCGGGTGGACGGCCTGGTGACCGGCGATGAACGGCGCGACGGCCTTTATCTCGTGGTCGTCAAGCTTCTGGACGTGGCGGCCCGGGCGGGGTTCATCCTGTCGGCCACCTATGCCCTGCCGATCGATCAGGCGGGTCAGTTCGGCCTTCTGACCACCCTGGTCGCCCTGTTCGCGTTCGGCTTCAATTTCGAACGCCATATCGACATCCAGAGACGCACGGCGGGCCAGCCGTACGAGGTCTTCGACCGGTACGTGTCCTCGGCCATGGGCTTCTTCGCCTTCAACTGGGCGCTGATGACGCCGCTGTTCATCGGAGCCGCCCTGCTGCTGGCCCATATCCGTCCCGAGATGGCGCTCTTCGCGGCGGTGATCGTGATCGGCGAGCATATCTCGAACCAGGCCTACTATTTCGCCCTGGTGTCACGGCGCTACTATCCGCTGCTGCTGGTGGTCACCGCCAAGAACCTGCTTCTCGTCGCGGCGGTCCTCTATGAGGCGCTGCTGTCGGGACGCGGTCTGGGGCTGGACTTCGTGCTGCCGGTCTGGGCGGCCGGCGCGGTGTTGTGCACGCTCGCCCTGGGCCTGATGTGGCTCCGGCTGCGTCAGGCGGCGCCGCGGGAGACGCCGTTCCACTTCGCGACCGACATCCTGGGCCAGCACAAGGCGTCGGGCATCCACTTCCTGCTCGGTCTGATCGGCGTGCTGGTCCTGCAGTACGACCGGCTGGCGGTCGGAGCGCTCATGTCCCTGGACCAGGTCGGTGTCTATTTCCGGCACGCGGCCCTCGTGTCCATGGCGTACCAGATGTTCAGCGTTGTCTCGTTCAACCGCCTGATGCCCGCCATGTTCGCCGCGGCCCGCACCGAGCCGCTGCCGGTGCTCCGGACCCGGGCGTGGCGCGAGTATCTGAAGGTCCTGCTGGCCACGCCCCTGCTGTTCGCGGGTCTCTGGCTCGCCGATCGCATCACCGGCGGGATCTGGTCGGAGCGCTTCCACCTCACCCTGCCGCTGATCGCCATCATGCTGGTCGGATTCATGTTGCGCGCGGCCGCGGACCTGGGCGGCCTTATCCTCAACGCCCTGAGCCTCGAGAGGGAGATCCTGAAACTCCAGGGTGCGGCCTTCGCGGCCGGCGCCGTGCTGCTGGCCCTGCTGACCTGGCGGTTCGGGGTCTATGGCGCGGGGATCGCGACCGCGGTGACGGCGGGCCTCTATCTGGTCCTGATCCGCCTCCGGATTGAACAGCAGACCCGGAAGGACCCCGCATGAGGGCGATGATCACCGGAAGCCGGGGCTTCGTCGGCGCGGCGCTGATGCAGAGGCTGGCGGCGAACGGGCATGAGGTCGCGGGCTTCAGCCGCGCCGGCGGCCCGGACACCCTGACCGGAGACCTGCTGGATCCGGCGTCGATCCGGGCGGCTCTCGCCGCCTTCCGGCCGGACGTGGTCTACAACCTGGCCGCCGAGACCGACCTGAAGGGCCCGCCGCGTCACGGCTACGCCGCCAATACCGACGGCGTCACCCACCTGCTTGAGGCGGTGGCGGCCGCCCCGTCGGTGCGCCGGGTGATCTGGATGTCGTCCCAGTTGGTGAACCGGCCCGGCCGGACGGTCGCGTCCGACACCGACTTCGCCCCCGAGGGCGGCTACGGCGCCAGCAAGGCCGAGGGGGAGCGCCGGGTCCGGGCGGCCGACGGCGGCGGCAAGGACTGGGTCATCGTCCGCTCGACCACCATCTGGGGTCCCGGGATGAGCGAACACTACCAGGGCGTTCTGCGGCTGATCCGCCGGGGCCTCTACTTCCATGTCGGGCGTCGGCCGCGGTGGAAATCCTACTCCTACATCGACAACCTGGCCGCCCAGCTGGAGGCCCTCGGCAGCGCTCCGACCGACCGTATCCAGGGCCGTGTGATGTATCTGGCCGACAGCCCGCCGATTGATCTTCGCGCCTGGTCCGACGCCTTCGCGGCGCGGTTCGGGCGACGCATCCGCACCTTGCCCGAGCCCGTCGCCCGCCTGCTCGGCGCCGTCGGCGACGCAATGGCCGCGGCCGGGCTCAGAACGCCGCTGACCTCGCGTCGGCTGGACAACATGATGACCGACTACGTTTATGACACCACCCTGATCGAGGCCGTCGCGGGACCACCGGCGGTGTCGATGAATGAGGGAGTCCGTCGGACCGCCGACTGGCTGATCGCCCGGGATGCGGGCCCGGAGACCTCCCGATGAGCGACGCGGTTCTGATCTACTCGATCCATCGGATGGAGCACTGGTGGCGCTGCATCGGCGACCATATGGGCTACGGCCGCGCCGTGGTGCTGACCGATCGTCGGGGCGCCGGCGATCGCTGGGTCACGGACGATTTCTACGCCGCCCTTGAGGCCCGTCAGGCCGGTCGGTCGACCGCTCCCGCCCTGCTCACCGCCCCCGAGGTGGCCGATGTGATCGCGCGATGCCGGGTGCTGCGCTGGCTGCCGGTCGCACAGGCGTCCGCCATGGCGCTGGCGATGGCCGAGGCCATGGACCGGGTGCTTGCGGACGTTCAACCGGCCGTCGTCACCGGCTTCCCGATCGACAGCTATGTGTCGGATGTCCTGGCCCGACGGGCGCGGGCGCGGGGCATTCCCTACTACGAAGTCACGGCCAGCGCCCTTCCCGGCATGTGCATGCTGATGCACCGCGGCAAGCTCATCACCAGCGACGCCCCGGCGGACCCCGAAGCCGTCGAGGCCCGCATCCGTGAGATCGCCGCCCCCGTCTTCACCCCGACCTACGTCCAGAACCTCGACCCTTTCACCCGGGCGCGCTTCCTCAAGACCTTCTGGCGGTTCCGTCTGCGGGGATGGGTCTTCCGGGCCTTGTCGCTCCTGCGGCGGGACCCGTTGAATCTTCACTATCTCGACGCCCAGTCGATGCTCGGCCACAAGCCGCAGCTTCACGACATCCGCGTCATCGATATGGTCGAGGCCGACTGGCAGACCCGCGTCGAGGCCTTCCCGCGCGAGCGGCGCGTGCTCTTCGGCCTCCAGCTCCTGCCGGAGGCGGCGATCGACTACTGGGTCGACGATCTGGACATGGTGCGTCACGAGGACAGGCTGGTCGAGGCCGCCACCCATCTGACCGCCGCCGGCTATCTGGTTGTGGTCAAGGACCATCCGCTGCAGTTCGGCTTCCGCCAGACGGAGCTTCTGGAGCGCCTGAAGGCGCTGGAGAACGTGGTCATCGTCCCCTACGAGGTCAGCGGAAACCAGATGCTGGCCCTGTGCGGCGTCAGCCTGACCGCGACCGGCACCCTGGGCCTCCAGGCCGGACTGCTGGGCCTCCGTTCGATCACCGCCGACGCCTATTATGTGCCGCGCGAGGACGACTTCATCGTCGTGCGACGCCGCGAGGAGCTGGCCGCCCTGCCGGACCGCCTGGCCCACACGCCCGAGCCGACGGACCTGCACGGGCGGCAGGCCCGGATCGTCAGCCATCTGCTGCGCGGCAGCTTCGACGCCGACTTCTTCTCCTTCCAGACCTTCGACCGGAACGCTCCGGATGAGGCGACGGCGGAACTCGGCCGCCGGCTGGGCGCCCGCCTGCGCCGGCTCGGCCCGGACGGGGAGGACTGGCACGGGCGTCACATGCCCGCGGACGGCGGCGGCCATGACGGCTCCCCGTTGCGCTGAAGCGCCGCCCGCCTGTCGGTCAGCTTGACCTGATGCGACCGGTCTGGATAGGACACAGTCTCTGCACGTCCCGGCCTGACGGGATGTCGAGCAACTCCGCGCTGCAGAAAGACAGGCCAGTCAGATGACCTCGCCCGGCTATGTGATCCTGGACCCTGACCCCGCCCTGCGCCCGATGCCGGACGTGGTCTGGCGGCCCGAGCTGATCGACTACGAGCATCATGACGCCTACCGGGGACTGTCCGCCGCCGCCGACCCGCGCACCCGCCTCAAGGCCGGCGCCGTGTTCGCCGCAGGCATGGCGAAGCTGCTGCTGAAACGCGCGATCCGCTACGAGATGATCCCCTATGACCTGCGGGCGGACCGATCGGTCGCCGGGCGTCTCCGCTTCGCCGGCGCCGCGCTCAGGAACATGACCGCCGGCTCGATGCGCAAGCGCCATGCGGCAAGCACCGCGGTCCGTGACGGCGCCCCGCTGGACCAGCACGGCGTCATGGTCATCAGCGTCCCCGCCGATCGCGTCGAACGGCTGGAGCAGGTCTCTGCGCCGCAGTTCGAGACCCTTGCCGCCCGGCGCGGCAAGTCCAACGGCCAGCGCCGGTTCGAGGAGTCCCGCGGACAGGCCAGTCGCATCGCCGCCGCCGACCTGTTCGCCGAGATCGAGACCCTGCTGACGGAGTCGGGCGTCATGGCGGCGTCCAACGCCTATCTCGGCCGCACCGCCCGCCTCATCGATGTGAATCCGCAGATCAACGACGTCACGGACAGCTTCTGGCGGGACATCTTCCCGGACAGGGACGCCGGCGACCTGCCCGCCACCGCCTATTGCCACCGGGACGCCTCGGGCGGCGACCTCAAGGCCATTATCTATCTGAGCGACGTCGGCGAACGAAACGGACCGTTCAGCTATGTGCTCGGCTCGAACCGCATGCGGATTTCGCGGCTGGACGACCTGATCTGCGAGGCGAACGACAGCAACGGCCTGGGCGCCACCGATCCCGAGGCCCGCAAACTGTTCGCCGCCCTCCCCGCCCGCCTTCGGCAGAAGGGGGCGTTCGGGAACGACCTCACGCCCGACTCCGGCATCGGCGCCGACATTCACGCCGGCCTCTGGGCGATCCAGGCGAAAAAGGGCTCGATCGTCCTGTTCGACACCAAGGGCATTCACCGCGGCGGCATGGTCGTCGACGGCGAACGCCGCGTCATCACCTGTGTGATCGGGTGACGGCCGCGCCGGGCGCGCCGGACGGCCGCGACAGGAGCCCCACGGCATGAGACTGCACCCCGCCGTCCTGATGCTGATGGTCTGGGTCACCTGCGTGGTGGCCTTCTTCGTCCTGCCGTTCCAGCTCGAGAACCGGGTGATGAGCCTGTACGGCTATCTCATCCTGTTCCTCTTCATCGGGGCCTTCTGCGCGGGCGCCCTGCTCGCCGGACGGCCCCAGCCGCAACAGCCGCGGCGAATGGATGTGGTCGCGGACTTCCATCTGACCGACCGGCTGCTGATCGTCGCGGCCCTGATCGCGATCATGGCGTCGTTCATGGACACCCAGGGGCGCAACCTGCTCGACCTCGCCGACGCCTACGAGGCGCGCTCCGCCACCGCCGGCGCCCTGATGAGCGGCGGGCAGTCCGCCAGTTCGATCTGGTTCCAGCTGGCCTTCCTGACCTATCCGGCCGGTTTCATCTATCTGGTGCGCGAGATCGCCTACCGGCCCCGGCCGATCGCCTGGCGGATCGGCGTCTTCGGCCTCCTGCCTGTCGTGATGGCGGCGCTGTCCATGGGCGGACGATCGCCGCTGCTCTACGCCCTGGTCATGATGATCTACGCCTTCAATCTCAGGAAGCAGCTCTTCCCCCGCAAGCTGATGGCCGCCCGCTCCGGCGGTCCCGCGCGACGCCGGCGTCCGCTGTTCCGGCTCGGCCCCGGCGGCAAGGCGGTCATGGGTGCCCTGGGCGGCGTGATGTTCCTGTATTTCATGCAGGTCTTCCTGACCCGGGCCGAAATTTCCGGCGGGGTGGACGCGATGTTCGGCATCGCCGGCCAGTCCTGGGGCGTCAACTTCAACGGGCCCGGTTCGAATGTCCTGTTCCAGCTTCTCGGACCCGAGGGGTCCTACCTGACGTTCGTGAGCTTCTGGTACCTGCTCCAGGGCCTGGTCATGTCGAACACCCTGTTCACCAGCTATGACGGGCCGATGCTGTTCGGCGTCTACGGCGTCGACCTGATCGGCGCCCTGATGCGCCGCCTCAACGGGGAGTTCGTGGCCAACGGCTATGCCCACCTCGGCGCGGTCAACGTCTACGGCTTCCTGCCGTCGGCCTTCGGCACCCTGTATGTCGACCTGAAATTCCTCGGCCTCATCCCCTGCATGATCTGGGGCTGGCTGGCGGGCAAGGTCTATGTCCTGGTCCGTCAGGGGCGGGATCCCCGCTGGCTGATGGCGGTGCCCTTCATCGTCATGGGCATCCTGTTCAGCATCATCGGCACGCCGGTCGGCTTCTCGAACGGCCTGCTGATCCATCTCTGGCTGATCGTGGCCCTGGTCACGGTCCGGGTCCGGACCGCCTCGCCTCACCCGGCGATCCGTCGCCCCCGACGGCGCTGGATCTGACGCCTCCGGGCAAAAGGGGCTGTCCTGGCCGGTCAGGATTGCTAAGGTTTTTCACCATCTTCGGGCTGGGCAGGACACCATGCGATTCAAAGAATATGTGCGGACGCGCATCCTTCCCCTGATCAACGGGGTGCTCGGCGTCGCGGCGCTGAAGCTGGTCCCGGCCAGCACGCCCAACCGCGATTTCGACGCCTTCATCGCCCATGTGGGCAAGCAGGGGCAGACCTTCAGGACGGTCATCGACGTCGGCGTCGCCCACGGCACCCCCGGCCTCTACAACTCGACCAAGGGGGCGCAGCTCTATCTGGTGGAGCCGGTGCCGGCCTGCGCCCCGATCCTCGCCGAATACGCCCGCACCCTCGGCGCGCGCACCTTCAACGTCGCGGCGGGCGCCGAGGACGGGGTCCTGCGCTTCAACGTCCACAGCGACATCTCGGGGTCGTCGGCCTTCGACCAGTGGGAGGGCGCCCGTCTGGACGGCGAGACCGTCGAGGTCCCGATGCGCCGCCTGGACAGCATCATCGAGCAGCCCATCGCCCGCCCCTGCCTGCTGAAGGTCGACACCCAGGGCGCCGAACTGATGGTGCTTGAGGGGGCGGCCGGCATCCTCGACCAGATCGACGTGATCATCATCGAGTGCTCGTTCCACCAGTTCCGCCACGGCGCGCCCGAGTTCAACGAGATCGTCGTGCGGATGAATGAACTCGGCTTCGCCTGCTATGAAACGCTGGAGGGCCACTACCGGGCCCTGGACAACGCCCTGGCGCAGGTCGACCTGGTCTTCGTGCCCTTTGACTCCCCGCTGCGCCGCAACAAGGGCTACTTCAGCCAGGAGCAGATCGACGGCTACCTGAAGGTCGCCTGATCGTCGCCTCTAGGAGCGGGGCTCCATCGGCCGCGCCGGATTGCCGACCACCACGGCGCCCGGCGGGACGTCCTTGGTGACGACCGCTCCCATGCCGATCACCGCGCCCTTGCCGATCCGCAGCGGCTTGCCCGGGGCGCCCTGGCGCAACACGGCGCCGGTGCCGACATAGACGTCGTCCTCGATGTGGACATTGCCGTTGCACGCCACCTTGGGCGCGAAGGTCACGAAGTCCCCGATGACGCAATCGTGGGCGACGTACGAATAGATGTTGCAGTGGAAGTGGCGTCCGATCCTCGCGGACGCGGTGACCACGGTGAAATCGCAGAAGACCGAGCCCTCACCGACCACGACATCCGGCCCCCTGCGATGGGTCGACGCCGCCAGGTCCCCGGCGGTGATCCGTTCGGCGATGCGGCGGCGGACAACGGCGTCGCCGATCGCGATGACGGCCGGGCAGTCCAGCGCATCCGCCCCGACGACCGGGACGCCGCAGATGGTCTGGCCGATCTCGTCCGGATTGTCGGAGACGAACACCACCTCGCCCCCGTCCGCGGAGACAGCGTCCCGCGCCGCCTGCACCAGTTCGCGGCCGAAGCCGCCCGGTCCGTAGATTGCGATCTTCATGTGCACAGAGTTGCACGCAGCGACCGGTCCGGCCAATAGGCTGACGACGATCCGGGCCGCGCGCCCGTCACGGAGAGCCCTCTTGCCCCATCACAAAGGACGGGTGCTGGTCACCGGCGCCACCGGCTTCCTCGGCGGCGCGGTGGTGCGAGAGCTGGCGTCACGGGGCGTTCCCGTGCGCGCCGCCGTCCGCCAGGATCCCGGCGGCTGGCCGGAGGGGGTGGACGTCGCGATGATCGGCGATCTCGGCCCCGGAACGGACTGGTCCGCGGCCCTCGACGGCGTCGACGCCGTCGTCCACTGCGCGGGGCGGGCCCACGTCCTGTCCGAGACCGCGGCGGATCCGCTGACCGCGTTCAGACACACCAACACCGAAGGGACGCTGAACCTGGCGCGCGCCGCCGCCGCCGCGGGGGTCCGGCGGCTGGTCTTCATTTCGAGCATCGGGGTGAACGGCCGCGAGACCTCGGGCGCGCCCTTCACCGCGCAGGACGCGCCGCAGCCGCACTCGCCCTACGCGGTCTCGAAGCTGGAAGCGGAGACCGGCCTGGCCGCGCTCGCGCGGGACAGCGGGCTGGAGGTCGTCACCATCCGCCCGCCCCTGATCACCGGTCCGGGCGCCCGGGGCAATCTGGGAACGCTGACGCGATGGATCGGCAAGGGCCTGCCCCTTCCCCTCGGCGCCGTCGACGGCAACCGGCGCGACCTGGTCTCGCGCGAGCGGCTGGTCGACCTGATCGCGCTCTGCCTCACCCATGAGGCGGCGGCCGGCCAGACTTTCCTGGTCAGTGACGGGCAGGCGGTTTCGACCCGCCGGATCCTGCTGGACCTGGCGGCGTCCCTCGGCCGCCCCGCGCGACTCCTGCCGGTCCCCGCGGCCCTGCTTGAGCTCGCCTTCCGCGTCACCGGACGATCCGCCCTGAGGTCCCAGTTGCTGGGTGATCTGGAGATCGACATCACCCATACGCGCGACACCCTGGGCTGGCGCCCCTGAACCCTTCCGCCCCCTGCCGGGATGGGCTAGGTCAGACCCATGCCCGGCGGGTCCAGCCCCCCGCGCGCGAAAGAGGATCCGACGAGTGAGCGTCTTCATCATCGCCGAAGCCGGCGTGAACCATAACGGCGACCTCGGTCGGGCGCTGGACATGATCGACGCCGCCGCCGACGCCGGCGCCGACGCCGTCAAATTCCAGACCTTCTCGACCGATCTGGTGATCGGGCCGACGGCCGGAAAGGCCGAGTATCAGAAGCGCGAGACGGGCGAAGGCAGCCAACGGGACATGGTCCGTCCGCTCGAACTGTCCGACAGCGATCACGAGCAGCTGGTCGAGCGCTGCGCCCGCCGCGGCATCGAGTTCATGTCGACCCCGTTCGACCACGGCTCCGTCGACCTTCTGGTCCGGCTGGGCATGAAGCGGATCAAGGTCCCGTCAGGCGAGATCACCAACTTCCCTTTCCTGCGCTACCTCGTCGCCCAGGACCTGCCCCTGATCGTCTCGACGGGCATGGCGACGCTGCAGGAAGTCGAGGAGGCGGTCGCCTTCATCGCGGACACCCGCGCCGCACGCGGCTTCACCGCCCCGCTGTCGGACGTCGTCACCATCCTGCACTGCACGTCCAACTATCCGGCGGCGTGCACTGACGTGAACCTGCGGGCGATGCAGACCATCGCCACCGCGACCGGACTGCCCGTGGGCTATTCGGACCACACCCTCGGGGTCGCTGTTTCGACCGGCGCCGTGGCCATGGGCGCCGTCGTCATCGAAAAGCATTTCACCATGGACAAGACCCTGTCCGGGCCGGATCACACCGCCTCGCTCGATCCCGCCGAGCTGGCGACCCTGGTCCGTCAGATCCGCGACATCGAGGCTGCGCTCGGATCGCCGGTGAAGGCGCCCACCGAGTCGGAGATTCCGGTCCGGGCGCTCGTCCGCCGCTCGGTCACCGCAGCCCGCGACATCGCCGCCGGCGAGCGTCTGGACGAGGCGGACCTGTTGCTGCTGCGCCCCGCCAGCGGCATCCCGGCCAAGCAGCTGGACGAGGTGGTCGGCCGCACGCTGAAGGCCGCTGTGCCCGCGGGCCAGCCGCTGCAGTGGACGGACCTGGTCTGACCGTGCGGCGCGTCCGCTACATCAGCGGCACCCGCGCCGACTTCGGCCTGATGCGGCGAACGCTTCAGGCCGTGCGCGACCACGAGGGGCTTTCCCTGTCCGTTATCGCCACCGGCATGCACCTGTCGCCTGCCCATGGCGAGACGGTCCGCGAGATCGAGGCCGCGGGGCTGGAGCTGTCGGCCCGGGCGCCGGTTCCCCTCGAGCCGGCGACCGGCGCCACCATGGCGCGCGGCATCGGAATGATGATCCCCGCCTTCATCACCGCCATGGAAGCCGACCGGCCGGATGTGGTCCTGCTGCTCGGCGACCGGGGCGAGATGCTGGCCGGCGCCCTCGCCGCCATTCATCTGAACATTCCGGTCGCGCATGTCTGCGGCGGAGAACGCTCCGGCACGGTGGACGAACCGGTCCGGCACGCGATCTCCAAACTGTCCCACCTGCACCTCACCGCGACCGCAGACGCCCGCGACCGCCTGATCCGCATGGGCGAGGCGCCGGAGCACATCCATGTGGTCGGCGCGCCCGGTCTGGATGGCCTCGACACGCGCCCCGCAGCGGACCGGGAACAGGTCGCCCGTCGCCACGGCCTGGCCCCGGAGCGCCCCCTGGCCCTGATGCTCTACCACCCGGTGCTGCAGGAAGCGCCGCGCGCTGAAGCCGACACCGGCGTCCTGCTGGACGCCCTGCTGGACGCCGGCTGTCAGGTCGTCGCCCTGGCGCCGAACGCGGACGCCGGCAGCGACGGAGTCCTGAAGGCGCTGCAAGGGCGTGACGGACAGACCGACCTCCGGCTGCTGACCCACCTGGCCCGCGAGGACTTCCTGGACGTGATGTCCGTGGCCGACCTGATGCTGGGCAACTCCAGTTCGGGCATCACCGAGGCCGCAAGCTTCGGTACGCCGGTGCTCAACGTCGGACGACGGCAGAACCTGCGCGAGCGCAACGCCAACACCCTCGACGTCGAGGTGGAGGCCGGGGCCGTCGAGGCGGGAATCCGCGCCCAGCTGGCCCATGGCCGCTATCCGGTCGCCAATGTCTACAGCGTCCCCGGCGGTACGGCCGCGACGCGGATCGCCCGACACCTGGCCGATCTGGTGATCGACGACGCCCTGATGATGAAGGTGAACCGGTACTGAGATGATCCATCTGATCGGGGCAGGCGGGCACGGCAAGGTCGTCATCGACGCCTGGTTGGCCGCGGGTGGCGAACGGGCGGACCTGCGGATCCGCGACGGCCGCGACGCCTTGGCCGGACAGACCCTGATGGGGTGTCCGGTCTCCGCCCCCGAGATCGACGGAACGCTTGCGGGCGCCCGGGTGCATGTCGCGGTCGGCGACAATCGCGTCCGCGCCGCCCTGCTTTCAGACGCCAGGGCCGTCGGCGCCGTGCCGGTCACCGTCGTCCATCCCCACGCCTCCGTATCCGCCTTCGCCACGATCGGCGATGGAAGCTTCATCGGCGCGGGCGCCGTCGTCGGACCCGACACCGTTCTCGGCGCGGGCGTGATCGTTTGCGCCGGAGCCGTGGTGGATCATGACTGCCGCCTCGGCGATCACGCCTTCATCGGTCCCGGCGCGGTCGTCGGCCCGCGCCTGTCCATCGGCGCGCGCGCCGCGGTGAAGACAGGCGTGGTCGTGACCCGGGACCTCCAGGCCGACGAAATCCGGCCGACACCCTCGCCGCCTCCGCCTGCCGCAGGACTCCACACCGCATGACCGACATCCAGGACTTCTGCTCCCGGCGATCCGCCACGATCCGCGACGCCATGGAGATCATCAACACCTCCGGCATGCAGATGCTTCTGCTCGTCGACGCCGGGGGGCGGTTCCTGCGGACCGTCACCGACGGGGATCTGCGCCGACTGCTTCTGGCGGGGGCCGGAATGGGCGACAGCCTGGAGGACCTGCCCGACCTGGCCTCGGTGACCGCGCCGGAGGAGGTGTCGCGCAAGGCGGCGCTGGCGCTGATGGACGTACACGAGATCAACCACCTCCCGCTGATCGACAGCGAGGGACGGGTGGTGCGCGTGCTCAGCCGCCGCGACATCGGCGCGCCCATCCTGCTTTCGACCCCGCACATGGGGGAGGCCGAGCTTCACTATGTGGAGGAGGCCTTCCGCACCAACTGGATCGCCCCCCTGGGTCCCAACGTGGACGCCTTCGAACAGGAGATCGCCGCCCGTGCGGGGGTGAAGCACGCCGCGGCCCTGTCGTCCGGCACCGCCGCCATCCACCTGGCCGTCCGGATGCTCGGCGTGAAGCCGGGGGACAAGGTCTTCTGCTCGACCCTGACCTTCGCGGCCTCGGCCAACCCCATCGTCTACGAGGGCGGCGAACCGGTCTTCATCGACAGCGAGGCCGACAGCTGGAACATGTCGCCGCTGGCGCTGGAGCGCGCCTTCGAGACGGCGAAGGCCGAGGGCTGGATGCCGAAGGCGGTCATCGTCGTGAATCTGTACGGCCAGTCCGCCGACATGGACCCGATCCTGGCGCTGTGCGACCACTACCGTGTGCCGATGATCGAGGACGCGGCGGAAAGTCTGGGCGCGACCTACAAGGGCAAGGCGTCCGGCTCCTTCGGTCTGATGGGCGTCTTCTCCTTCAACGGCAACAAGATCATCACCACCTCCGGCGGCGGCATGCTGGTGTCCGATGATGAGGCCCTGATCCGGCAGGCCCGCTTCCTGGCCACCCAGGCCCGCGATCCGGCGCCGCACTATCAGCACAGCCAGATCGGCTTCAACTATCGCATGTCCAACATCCTCGCCGGCGTCGGGCGGGGCCAGTTGCAGGTCCTGGGCGACCGGGTCGAGGCCCGGCGCGCGGTGCACGACGCCTACCGCGAGGGTCTGTCCGGTCTGCCCGGGCTGGAGTGGCAACCCGAACCGGAGTGGAGCTGGTCCAACCGCTGGCTCTCCGCCCTGACCCTGGATCCGGAGGTCACCGGGGTGACGGCCTCCGAGGTCGTCCGGCGACTGGCCGACGAGATGATCGAGGCCCGCCCGGTGTGGAAGCCCATGCACCTGCAGCCGGTCTTCGCCGGCTGCCGCCATTTCAGCCACGGCAATGCGCCGGTTTCGGACCTCATCTTCGAGCGCGGCCTCTGCATGCCTTCCGGGTCCAACATGACCCGCGCCGAGATCGACCGGATCATCGACGCCATGCGCACGATCCTGAAGGCGCGGTGACCCGTGAAGCGCGCGTTTGATCTTGTCATGGCGGGCGGCGCCCTGCTGGTCCTCTCGCCGGTGATGCTGGCGACGGCGCTGGCCGTGAAGGCGACCTCAAAGGGCCCGGCGATCTACTGGTCAGACCGGGTCGGCCGCGACAACAAGCTGTTCCGCATGCCGAAATTCCGGTCGATGCGGACCGAGACCCCGGCCGTCGCCACCCATCTCCTGACCGACACCTCCGCCTGGCTCACGCCCATCGGCGGCTTCCTGCGCAAGTCCAGCCTCGATGAGCTGCCCCAGCTGTGGAGCATCTTCGTCGGCGACATGTCCATCGTCGGGCCGCGTCCCGCCCTGTTCAACCAGGACGACCTGATCGCGTTGCGCACGGAGAAGGGCGTCCACCGCCTGCGGCCGGGCCTGACCGGCTGGGCCCAGGTCAACGGCCGGGACGAGCTGTCCATCCCCGACAAGGTCGCGCTCGACGTGGCCTATCTGGAGAACCGGTCCTTCGCCATGGACCTGAAGACCATCTGGCTGACCGTCGGCAAGGTGCTGGGCGCGCGCGACATCTCGCACTGAGGGTCGCTGGCCCCGCCCTCAGGCCCGCTTGATCGGGACCACCTCTGCGCCGCGCTCGTCGGCGACGGTCCGCACCCGGGCCAGCATGTCGAAGATCAGGGCGCGCGCGGCGGCGTTGTCGCCGGTGCGGGCGGTCTGTTCGAGCTTTTGCACCATCCGCTCGGTCATGCGCACGCCCTTGATCCGGTCGGTCACGCACATCAGGCTCTGGCCGCACATCTCGGCGACCTCGCTGGAATCGACCAGCTCCTCGAACAGCTTCTCGCCCGGGCGAAGCCCCGTGACCTCGATCTCGATATCCTTGCCGGGGACCTTGCCGTAGAGGCCGATCAGCTGGCGGGCCAGGTCGATGATCTTCACCGGCTTGCCCATGTCCAGAACGAACACCCCCAGCGGACCGTCCGGCTGGCCCGCCGAATGGGCCGTAGCGTGCAGCACCAGCTGAACCGCCTCCGGGATGGTCATGAAGTAGCGCTCGATCTCGGGATGGGTCAGCGTCACGGGGCCGCCCCGTTCGATCTGCGCCCGGAAGGTCGGCACGACCGAGCCGGCCGATCCCAGCACATTGCCGAACCGCACGACGCTGAAACGGGTATTGCCGCCGTCTCCGGTCTGCTGGGCGCGAACCACGGCCTCCGCCAGGCGCTTGGTGGCGCCCATGACGTTCGGCGGATCGACGGCCTTGTCGGTCGAGATGAAGACCATGTGCTTCACCCCGGCCGCATTGGCGGCCTCGGCGACGTTCCAGGTGCCGACGACGTTGGTCAGCACGCTTTCGCAAGGGTGCTTCTCCATCAGCGGCACGTGCTTCAGGGCGGCGGCGTGGAAGACCACGTCGGGCCGTTCGCTGCCGAAGGCCTCGTTGAGCAGGGCCTTGTTCCGCACGTCGTAGAGATATTCGCGCCGCGACAGGGTCGGCCAGCGCGTCGCGATCTCCTGGTCGATCTTGAACAGCCCGAACTCGGAATTGTCGACAAGCACCAGATGACCGCAGCCGAGGCTCGCGACCTGACGGCAGATTTCAGAGCCGATGGAGCCGCCCGCGCCGGTGACCAGAACGCGTTTGCCCGCGACCAGCGCCCGCAGCGGACCGTCCGCCAGACGCACCGGCGGCCGCGCCAGCAGCTCTTCCAGCTCGAACTTGCGCATGACCGGCTCGTCCGCCTTGCCGCCCAGCTCGACCAGGCTGGGCACGCGCAGCAGGTGGACGCCCCGTGTCCGCAGTTGCCCGAGCCGCTCGACCCCGAAGTCCACCGGCGTAAGCGAGTCGTCCAGGAAGACGATCGCCGCCTCGATATCGTGGTCGGTCAGGTCTTCCAGGATCTCGAACGCCGCGCCGGCGTCGGACAGGACCGGAACGCCGCGCAGCGCGCGGGTCGCCGCCCCCCGCGTGTCGGTCACAATGCCCGCCGGCCGATAGGGCTCTCCGCTCCGGGCCAGCTCGCGCAGGAAGGTCTCGGCGCGATCCATCGCCCCGACCACGATCAGCGGCGGGCGCTCATCGGTCGAACCGACGAAGGGGGCGATCGCCCGCAGAGCCTCCTTGTCGTGCAGGATCCGGCGCAGCAGGACCAGCGCCAGGGTCAGGCCGATGTCGAGGATCGGAACGATCAACATGGTCGAACGCGGCAGCGAGGCGCCCCGCTCGACGAAGAAGCTGAAGGCCAGGAACACCGCCGCCGACAACAGGGAGGTGCGGACGATCGGGCCGACGTCGACGATCGACACATACCGCCACAGGGCCCGGTCGGTCCTGAAGAACAGGTCCAGCCCGAAGCCCAGCGCCGCGAACCCGATGGCGTACAGCCAGGCCGCTTGCAGGGAACCGAGGATGGCGTCGGGGGTCAGACCGTTTCCGGAAGCCACCAGATAGCCGCCGATGACCGCAACGCCGCGCACGAGCGCCCGCACGGCGATCTTCAGTCCACGGACCAAAAGAATGTTTGCGTTCCCCAAGACGGTCCTGCCCGACAGGTGCCAGCATAGGCGCTGCGCCAAGTATTGGCGCGAAGCGACCACAGTATGATGACGTCCCCTGTCATCCCTCCACTTCGGTCGATAAAAATCGCGAAAGCCGCACGGATCAACCGCTGGACGCCCGCCCCGTCGCGCTGGAATGGTCGCGTGACGAAAAAGTTCCGGCGTTCTAGACCTTTGTTCAATCCCTGTCACGTCCGCGACACCCTCCGGCGACTGACCGAACGCGGGTAAGTAAAGGAAACGGGCGTTTCTCTGGGAGGCGAAGGTCTTCCTGCGTCCCGGGTCGGCCTTTTGCGCCCGACGGCGCGGGATTTCGCAACTCTTCCGAGACGGGGGCGCGATCCGTCTCTAGAAGCAGATCTGGTCGCGGCCTTCGCGGGGGGACGATGAAAATCTATCCGGTGATCATGTGCGGCGGAGCCGGTTCGCGGCTCTGGCCCGCGTCCCGCCCCGGACGCCCCAAGCAGTTCCTGCCGCTGACGGGGGCGCGGTCCCTGTTCCAGGAGACGGTGCTCCGCGTCACGCCCCTCGCCGAGGCGGGCGAGGTGGTCGTCGTCGCCGGCCTGGGCCATGTCGACGCGATCACCGCCGAACTGGCGGCCATCGGCGTGACGGCGACCATTCTGCTGGAGCCCGAGGCGCGCGATTCCGGCCCCGCCATGGCCGCCGCGGCCGCCTTCATCCAGCGCCGCGACCCCGAGGGCGTGGCCGCCATCATCGCCTCGGACCACCACATCCCCGATTCCGAAGCCTTCCGCGCCGCGGTGGCGACCGCCGCCGCCGAGGCGGCGCGGGGGCGTATCGTGACGCTCGGGGTCACCCCGACCTGGCCTTCTCCCGCCTACGGCTACATCTGTCCGGAAGGTTCGGGCCTGTCTCCGGTGAAGCGGTTCGTCGAAAAGCCCGATCCGGCGACCGCGGCGCGCTATCTGAAGGACGGTTTCCTCTGGAACAGCGGCAACTTCATCGTCTCGGCCGCCGCGCTGATGGACGAACTGGACCGGCACGCCCCGGGCATCGGCAAGGCGGCGCGGGCCGCTATTCCCTCCGACCTGACCGGCCCGCTGGTCCGCCTGACCGACGCCTTCCGCACCGCGCCCCGCATCTCGATCGACTACGCCGTGATGGAAAAGAGCGACCGCACCTCGGTGCTGCCGGTCGCTTTCGAATGGTCCGACGTCGGGGCCTGGGACTCGGTTCTGGCGACCGGCGCCGGCCATACCGGCCTGCATATTGGCGTCGACAGCGACAACACCCTCGTGCGCGCCGCTGACGGCATGGTGGTGGCGACCCTCGGTGTGTCCGGGATCGCCGTCATCGCCGAACCGGACGCCGTGCTGGTCTGCGACCTCGCGCGCGCCCAGGACGTCAAGCTGGTGGTGGATCGGGTCAAGGCCGAGGCCCCCCGGCATGCCGACGTCCCCGCCGCCGCCGGGCCCGCGCCGTACGAGCGATTCGGCGACTGGATGCGCACCGCCGCCCTGCCGCTGTGGGCGACGTTGGGGACACACGCGGACGGCGCCTTCGTCGAGAGCCTGACACTGGACGGAAGACCGGTCGAAACCCGGCGCCGCGCCCGGGTCCAGACCCGACAGATCTTCGTCTTCGCCCGCGCCGGCGCCCTCGGCTGGACCGGCCCCTGGCGCGAGCGGGTCGAGCGCGGCCTGGACCGCTTCCTGTCCGGCTACCTGCGGCCGGACGGCGCCGTCCGCAATGCGTTGAACCCGGACGGATCGATCCTGGATGACGGCGTCGTCCTCTACGAACAGGCCTTCACCCTGCTGGCGTTGTCCGCCGTCCATGCCCTGGAGATCGAGACCGACCGGTGCGAGGCCCTCGCCGGCCGGATTCTCGACCGGCTGCTCGCCGAACAGCGGCCGAACGGCGGCTGGACGGAAAGCGGGGACCGCCCGTTCCAGGCCAACGCCAACATGCACCTCTTCGAGGCGGCGCAGGCCTGGGCGGCGCGGAACGTCGATGGACGCTGGACCGCCGTGGCGGACGGGCTGGCGGCGCTGTCGCTCGGCCGCTTCATCGACGCCGAAGCCGGCTTCCTGCGCGAGTTCTTCGACGCGGACTGGCGTCCGGCGACGGGGGGGGACGGTCGCCTGGTCGAGCCCGGCCACCAGTTCGAGTGGGCCTGGCTGCTGTCCCGCCACGCCCTCACCCGGAACGACCCGTCGGCGATGGAGGCGGCGCGGCGGCTCTACGGTCACGGCCTGCGCGGGATCGACCCGCGACGCGGCGTGGCGATAGACGAACTGGACGACAGCCTCGCGGTCCGCAGCGCGCGCGCCCGCCTCTGGCCGCAGACCGAGTGGCTGCGAGCCGCCCTTGCGATGGCGGAACTGGCCGAGGGATCGGAGCGTGAGCAACGCCTGCTGGAAGCCCGAAAGGCGGCCGCCGGCCTGGCCCTCTATCTCCAGCCCAACGGCGCCTGGCGTGACAAGCTCGAGCCGGCCGGCGCCTTCGTCGACGAACCCGCCCCCGCCAGTTCGCTCTACCACATCGTCGGCGCCTTCGATCAGGTGTGCGTCGCCGCCCGGGCAGGCCTTCTTCCCGAGGCGCCGACCGGATTGAACTAAGCACCCCGCGCCGCGTTACCGGGCCGACCGCGGGGGCGGCCCTTCATCCCCTGTTCAGGCGCAGCGGCCCTTCCTCCGGCGCGCTGCCGCACCACGAGACCGATGTGATCGACCTCCACTGCCATATCCTGCCCGGTATCGACGACGGGGCGCCCGATCTGGAGACCGCTCTGGAAATGGCGCGGATGGCGGTCGCCGACGGCATCACCGTCACCGCCTGCACGCCGCACATGATGCCCGGCTACTACGAGAACACCGCGGAGGGCGTGCGCGCCGCCGTGGTCGCCCTGCAGGCCGAGCTGGACAAGGCCGGCATCCCGCTGCGGCTCGTCACGGGCGCGGACGTCCATCTGGTCCCGGGCCTCGCCTCCGGGCTGCGCGACGGGTCCAAGCTGACCCTGGCCGACACCCGCTACTTCCTGTTCGAGCCGCCTCACACCACCGCCCCGCCGCGAATGGCGGACGCCGTGTTCGACTGCATGGCGGCGGGCTTCCACCCGCTGATCACCCATCCGGAACGTCTGCGCTGGATCGAGGACCACTACGGGCTGATGGTGGACCTGGCCCGCAACGGCGCCTGGATGCAGATCACGGCGGGCTCCGTGACGGGCCGCTTCGGGAACCGCACCCGGTACTGGGCCGAGCGCATGCTGGATGACGGCATCGTGCACATCCTGGCGACCGACGCCCACAACCTGCGCAGCCGGTCGCCCACCCTGTCCGCCGCGGTCGAGGCCGTGGCGGAACGCCTCGGCGAACAGGCGGCGAAAGACATGGTGTTGACCCGACCCCTCGCCGTGCTGGAAAACGCTACGCCTGCTTCGGCTCCGCCCGCGGTCGGCGCTTCCCGTCCGGCCGCTCGGCCGGGCTTCTTCAAACGGCTGTTCAAGGCCGCCTGACATCAAGGTGACTGTCGCATGATGCGCGCTCTCTCGCTGGTTCTGATCGCCACGGCCAGCCTGCTCGCCGCCTGCGGCGGGCCCAAGATGGATATCAGTCAGGTCACGGCGGCCCAGCCTGTCGATCTGCAGAACGTCCACACCGTCGCCGCAGTGCAGTCGGAATACCGCATCGGCGTCGGCGACAAGCTGACCATCCGGGTCTTCCAGGTGCCCGATCTGTCGTTTGATGAACTGGTGGTCGACACCTCCGGCAACATCCAGCTCCCGCTGATCGGCGCCGTCCGGGCGTCGGAGCGCACCGCGCTCGAGCTCTCCAGCGACATCGCCACCAAGCTGAGCGCCCAGTATCTGCGCAATCCGCAGGTCACCGTCACCGTGGCCGAGGCCGCCAGCCAGAAGATCACCGTCGACGGCGCCGTCACCAAACCGGGCGTCTACGAGATGCGCGGCACCACCTCCCTGCTCCAGGCCGTCGCCATGGCCGAGGGCCCCAGCCCCGTCGCCAACCTCACCCAGGTCGCGGTGTTCCGCACCATCGAGGGGCAGCGCTCGGTCGCCGTCTTCGACCTCCAGGCCATCCGCCAGGGTCGCGCCAGCGATCCCACCGTGCTCGGCGACGACATCATCGTGGTCGACACCTCGCGCCTGAACGCCGCCCTGCGCGAGACCATCGGCGCCCTCCCGGCCCTGGCGATCTTCCGTCCGTTCTAGGATCGTGAAGCTCCGGCCGGGTCTTCTCGCGGCGGCCCTCGTCCTCGCGGCGGGCCTGTCGGCCTGCGGCCATCCCGCCATCGAGTCCGGATCCCCGGCGGCCCCGCCGGCGGCGCGCCTGGACGCACTGAATGCGGCCGATGCGCGGGTCGCCGAGGTCAGCTGGACGCTCGCCCGGAGCAACGCCGATCTCTGCCCGGTCAACCGCTTCCGGACCGGCTGGTCGCTGCAGTCCGCCAGCCAGTACGGCGACGCTCTCCGCCCCGTCGCCGAGGCCCGGTACGGACTGGAGGGAGATTTGCCGGGCATTCTCGCCGCCCCGGCCGGCAGCCCGGCGGCGGCGGCCGGACTCGCCCCCGGCGATCTGATCTTGGCGGTTGAAGGTCGCCCGCTTGATCGGGGCGACGTCGGGGCCGCCAGCGCCTACGACGGGCTGGACGCCAATACAGCCCTGCTGGACGCCGCGGCGGCCGGCGGCGGACCACTGGATCTGTCGGTACGGCGCGCCGGCGTGGTGCGGCGGGTCGTGGTGCAGCCCGTCGCCGCCTGCGCCTACCCGACCCAGATTGAACTGACCGGCTCTTTCCGCAGCCATACGGACGGGCGCCACATCTTTATCTCCGACCGGATGGTCGAGGCCGCCGCCGGCCCGGATCAACTGGCCTTCATCCTGGCCCATGAGCTGGCCCACGCCGTTCTGGAACACCGGACACAGCCGGACGTCACCGGCCCGCGCGGAGCCGGCAACGCCGCGCTGACCTTGCGCAGGGGGCTTTCGCTGAGCGCGGAGGCCGACGCCGACCGGCTCGGACTATACCTGCTCGCACGCGCCGGATTCGACCCGTACCAGGCCGTGGCGTTCCTGCCCCGCTACGCGGAGATCAATCCCGCCGCGCGCTTTCCGCAGGCGAACGCCGGCGGCGTCTACGAGTCCGCACCCGCGCGTCGCCGGGCGCTGCAGCCGGTCCTGGCGGACATCGCGGCGCGCCGCGCCGACGGCCGGCCGCTCATCCCCTGACAAGTCCCAGCCTGCGGCGCAGGCCTGCGGCGGCCAGCAGCCCCCATCCGGCTGCAAAGCCGACCATGTCGGCCACGACATCAAGTCCATCGGCGTCACGGCCGACCGCCGGCAGCCCCTGGATCAGCTCGATCCCGATTCCGAGCCCCAGCATCACCGCCCCGACCCTGACCACGCCGGCGCGCGGCCATCCGCATCCGACCAGCAGCGTCCACACCAGAAAGGCCAACGCGTGGTTGGCCTTGTCCCACGGCAGACCGCTCTCGACCCCGGTCGCCGGCGTGAAGGCGAACCAGGCGACGACCAGGGTGAAAATGGCGACAAGCCCCCGGAACATGTCCCGACGCCGGGTGTTGGGCTGTGGGGACGGGGCCCGATTGTCGTGATGCTCGCTTGTCATGAACCCAGGTCGTCCGTCGGGTGGAGAATGTCGCCATGGCGGTACGTGTGATGAACCCACGCCTTCCGGAACAACCTGTGTCCCGGCCCGCACCGGCGGCTCCATACGCCGGACGAGGGGCGGGACTCTATAGCGAAGTCAGTCCTTCGACGGCCTTCAGGACCGTTCACGGCCCGTCGCGTCGCGTCGTCACCTCCCCGGACCGACCCCAAGACAACGCTTGACCCGAAGGGGCCGCGCCCGCGACATGGCGGCGGGACCACGCGCTCGAATTCGTGTGCGTGGTGTAGGGCTTTGCGGTATCAGCCCGAAGACTTCTCGACCGGCGGCCTCGTCCGCCACGTTCTGACGGATGGCATGATGCTGGGCGACAATCACTTCGCTGACGAGCGCAACCCGCGGCACGGCCGCGCGTCGGGCGATTTCGGCGAGGCCGCCTACAACGAGGCGCAGCAGGGCGTCTGGTCGGATACCGCCGAGGAACCGCCGGTCTTCGACCTCGGCGCCTACTGGCGACTGGCGATCAAGCACCGGATCCTGATCATCGGCTGCTTCCTGGCGGCCCTGGCCATCGGCGCGGCCCTGACCCTGCTGATGACCCCGATCTACACCGCCCAGGCCACGCTGCAGATCGACCGCGAAGCCGCCCGCATCTTCAACTCTTCCGAGGACGTCAGCCCGCGCGAAAGCATGGCGCAAGGCGAGGAGTTCTTCCAGACGCAGTACGGCCTGCTGCGCAGCCGCTCGCTGGCCGAGCGGGTGGTCGAAAGCCTTGGTCTGGCCAGCTCGGACCAGGCTCTGACCAACCTGGGCGTGGCTCCGCCCGAAGGCGACGGCTCCGCCGCCGTCAAGGCCGAGCGCCGTCGCAATGCGGCGCTCGAATATGTGCAGGACAACCTCAGCGTCACGCCGGTCCGCGGCTCCCGCCTCGTGTCCGTCGGCTTCGACAACCCGGACCCGGTCGTCGCCGCCCGCGTCGCCAACGGCTTCTCCGAAAACTTCATACAGGCCAACCTGGACCGGAAATTCCAGTCCTCGGCCTACGCCCGTGAGTTCCTGGAAGAGCGGATCGCCCAGACCAAGGGACGGCTCGAGGAAGCCGAGCGCCAGCTCGTCGCCTACGCCGCCAACCAGCAGATCATCAACGTCGGCGAGCCCAGCGAGGGCGGCGCCGGTTCCGCGGGCAGCTCGCAGTCGCTGGCCTCGAACAACCTCGTGGCGCTGAACGCCTCCCTGGCCGAGGCCCGCGCCGCGCGCGTGGCGGCCGAGGAACGCTGGCGCTCGGCCCGGACGGCGGAGGTCATGACCCTCCCCGAGGTCCTGCAAAATCCGTCGATCCAGCGTCTCGGCGAGCAGCGCGCCCAGCTGGAAGCGGAGTACCAGCAGAAGTCCAGCATCTATCAGGCCGACTATCCCGAGATGGTTCGCCTGCGCGGCCAGATCACAGAGATCGACGGTCAGGTCCGGGCGCTGGCCACCAATATCCGCGCCTCGATCCAGAGCCAGTATGTGGTCGCCGCCAACCAGGAGCGCTCGCTCCAGGCCCAGGTGGACAGCCTCAAGGGCGATGTGCTCGACCTGCGGGACCGCTCGATCCAGTACAACATCCTGCAACGTGAACTGGACACGACCCGGACGCTCTACGAGGGCCTGCTCCAGCGCTACAAGGAAGTCGGCGTCACCGGCAATGTGACCGCCAACAACATCTCCATCGTCGACAACGCCACCCCGCCGTCGGCGCCGTCCAAGCCCAACATGCTGATCAATCTGGCCCTCGCCGCCATCTTCGGCCTGGGCATCGGCGTGGTCTCGGCCCTGGTTCTGGAAGCCCTGGACGAAACCCTCGCCACGCCGGACGACGTCGAGAAGAAGCTCGGCGTTCCGGTGCTCGGCGTCGTTCCGTTGCTGGACAAGGGACAGACGACCGCCGCCGCCCTGATGGACATCCGGTCCGGCTTCTCCGAAGCCTATTACTCCCTCAGGACCGCGCTTCAGTTCTCCACTCCGAACGGGGCCCCGGCCAGTCTGCTGGTCTCTTCGGCCCGCCCCGCCGAAGGCAAGTCGACCACCGCCTATGCGGTCGCCCTCAACCTTGCCCGGGTCGGCAAGCGGGTGCTGCTGATCGACGGCGATCTGCGCAACCCGTCCATGCACCGCGTCGTCGGCGTGGAGAATGAGCGCGGGATGAGCAATCTGCTGTCGGGCTCCACCGATCTCGCCTCGGTCACCCAGCGGACCCGCCAGGACAATCTGTTCTTCATTCCGTGCGGTCCCCTTCCGCCCAATCCTGCGGAACTGTGGGGCGGTGACCGCCTGCGGCAATTCCTCAACGACGCCGGCGCCAGCTTCGACCATGTGGTGGTCGACGGGCCGCCCGTCCTGGGCTTCGCCGACTCCCCGCTTCTGGCGGCCACCGTCGGCGGCGTTCTCTTCGTGCTGGAATCGCGCGGCACGCGCCGTGGACAGGCGCGCGGCGCCCTGCGTCGGCTGAAGATGGGCCGCGCCCGTCTGCTCGGCGCCGTCCTGACCAAGTTCAACGCAAAAACGGCCAGCTACGGCGGCTACGACTACGCGTACGACTATAATTACGGCGCGGAAGCCGAGGCTGCGCCCGCCAAGAAGGGCAAGAAGGGGTGAAGGCGCAGGCGGATCGTCCCGCCACGCCGGCCCGGAACAAGGGCCGCGCGTCGGAGATCGCCACCTGGGGCCTGACCGCGCTCGGCGTGGTGCTGGCCTGGCAGGTCGCGATCCAGCCGCTGATCCAGCGCGGCCCGGGCGAGATCGCCTTCCGCCTCGCCCCGACCTCTCCCCTGGCCCTGCGCCGCGTCGCCGAAAGCGAGTTCGCGGCGGGTCGCAAGGACAACAACCCTCGCCGCTACGCCCAGGCGGCGGATCTGGCGCGCGAAGCGGTCGCGCGGTCGCCCTTTGACGTGCGGGCCCTGCGCGTGGTCGGCCTGACCGAGGCCGAGGCCGGCCGGGACGCCGCCGCCGACGACATCCTGACCCTGGCGGGGAACTGGAGCCTGCGGGACGACCCGGCTCACGCCTGGCTGATGAATCACCGGCTGACCCAGGGCGACTACACGTCCGCCTTCGCCCATGCCGACACCCTCGTGCGTCGCCGGGAGGATATCCGGCCCCGGATTTTCAGCCTGTTCACCACCGCGGCCACCCTGGACCAGCAGCGCGCCCTGCCCCGGATCGCCGCGCTGATGGAGGCCAATCCGCCCTGGCGCCAGGCCTATCTGGACACCCTGTACGGCGACGTCGCGGGGCTGCAGGTCGCCATCAACCTGGCGGTTCTGCTGGAGAAAAGCCGCGCGCCGCTGAACAACACCGAACTCTACCAGCTCTACATCCAGCTGATGGAGAAGGGACAGATCGAGGCGGTGCGGGTCGTGCGCGCCCGCCTGAACCGGCCGTCCGTGGCCCATCTGGTGACCAACGGCGGCTTCGGCGACGATTCGGCGCCCGCGCCGTTCCAGTGGCGGCTGGCCCAGGACGCCGGGGTGGTCGCCGAGATCGTTCCCGACGATGTTCGTCCGGCCGACCCCGCCCTGCGGATCGATTATGACGGCTATTCGGCCTCGCGGATCGCCGAGCAACTGATGTTCCTGTCGCCCGGCCGCTATCGGCTCAGCGCGGAATCGCGGACCGAGGAGGGCGAGCCCGCCAAGCGGCTGGCGCTGACCCTGACCTGCGCTCCGGGCGATCTGATCATCCTCTCGGCCCCGGCCGCCGCGCCCGGATCGCAGGTCTGGACGCCGTTCAGCGCCGATTTCACTGTCCCGGCGGGCTGTCGCGCCCAGTGGCTGGGGATCGAAACCCGCGCCGGCGATACGCGTTCAAGGACCGCGGTCTGGCTCGACAGGATCGCGGTGACCCCGATCTCCTGACGCCGGCCGTCCTTTTGAAAAGGTGGCTGAATTGCATCACCGGGCGCCGGAATCATATTGATTTGGAAACCTTCGCCGCCTATACCCATTCTCGATACGTCGCGGGCCAGCCCGTACCAAAACCTGTCTTGAAGGGGATTAGCATGCGTAAGACCATCGCCGCTGTAACGGCCGGCCTGCTGCTCGTGGCTGGCCAAGCCGCCGCCGCCAACACCACCGCCACCGCTCGCGTTGGCGACCGCGTGGGCGCTCGCGCCGACGCTTCGTCGGAATTCGACGGCATTCCGCTGCCGGTGCTTCTGATCGGCACTGCCGTCATCATCGCGACCGTTGTCGTCGCCGCCGACGACGACTCGGAAAGCGACTAAGCAAACCCGGTTCGCGCTGCGCCTCGCGGAGTCGTAACGCGTGCCGATAAAA
Source organism: Brevundimonas sediminis (assembly GCF_048799765.1). NCBI lineage: Bacteria > Pseudomonadati > Pseudomonadota > Alphaproteobacteria > Caulobacterales > Caulobacteraceae > Brevundimonas > Brevundimonas sediminis. Next base: position 39,728 of record NZ_JBLYQK010000013.1, on the reverse strand, counting down.
GGTTTGAAGGGCCAGTGGGATGCTGTGGCGATTGCCGCAGCGGTCCTGCTGGCCCTTTCGTTTGTGTTCGGCGGCGCCAGCCGTGAACACGCGCTGCGGCTGGCTCTGGTGGAACTGGCCGCCCTTCCGCTTCTGGTCATCAGCGCCTCGCGGCTGCTGCAATCCGGCGCCTGGAAGACCCACAAATTCGCCCTGATGCTGCTCGGGGCCGTCACCGCCCTCCCCCTGATCCAGCTCATCCCCCTCCCGCCCTTCCTGTGGACCGGCCTGCCGGGGCGCAGCGAAATGGTGCTGGCGCTCGAACTGGCAGGCCTGCAACCGGGCTGGACGCCCCTCACCGTCACGCCGGACCTCACCTGGCAGTCCGTGCTCGCGCTCCTGCCGCCGATGGCGATGATCCTGGCCGTGCTCAGCGCAACCCACGCCCAGACCGCCCGGATGATCGCTTTCTACCTGGGCGCCGCGGTCCTCTCCGTCCTCCTCGGCGCCCTGCAACTCGGCAGCGGCGACACCCGCTTCTATCTCTGGGCCACCACCGCCGCGGGCTCGGTGACGGGGTTCTTCGCCAACCGGAACCATCTGGCCACCCTTCTTCTCTCCTGCCTCCCGTTCGCCGCCGTCTTCGGCGCCAGCGTCCTGCGCCGCCGCACGGATCAGCGCCTGCCCCTGTGGTTCGGCGCCTTGTTCATGGGGCTGGTAGTGGTCGGGCTGGCCGCCATCCGGTCGCGGGCCGGCGTCATCCTGTTCGGTCCGATCGCCGTCGCCAGCCTTCTGGCCGCCTGGATCGCCGCCGGCCGCGGTCGTCCGGGTCCCGGCCTGATCGCCCTGACCGCCGGCATCGCCGCCGCCATCGGCGCGGTGGCGATTCTCGCCCTGCCCCCGATCCTCGCCCGCTTCGACGTTCAGTCTGCGCCGGAAGGCCGCTTCGAGGGCTGGCCGATCGTGGCTTCGGCCGCCGACAGCTGGCTGCCGGTCGGCTCGGGCATCGGCAGCTTCGACGCCGTCTACCGGTCCGTCGAGCCCGTCGACAAGCTCGACCCCACCTTCTTCAACCACGCCCACAACGAATACCTGGAGACCTGGCTGGAGGCCGGCTGGTTCGGCGCCGCCCTGATCATCGCCTTCCTGATCTGGTACGGGCGACGCGTCTGGGCCGCCTGGCGAGCCGGACCCTCACGTGAACGGGATCTCCAGCGCGCGGCCAGCATCGCCCTTCTGGTGATGCTGGTGCACTCGGGCGTCGACTATCCGCTGCGCACGGCCGCCCTGGCCGTTCTGTTCGCCCTCTGCGTCGCCATTCTCGAGAAGGCGGGCCAGCCCACGGACCGGGAACGGGCCTGACGTGGCCGAGCCGATCCGCCGCATCCTGATCGTGGGCGGCGGCACGGCCGGCTGGATGGCCGCCGCCGCCCTGCAGCGCACGCTGGGGCCGCACGCACGGGTCACCCTCGTCGAATCGGACGACATCGGCATCGTCGGCGTCGGCGAGGCGACCGTGCCGCCTATCCGCGACTTCAACGGCCTGATCGGACTGGACGAGGCCGAGTTCATGCGCGAGACCCGCGCCACCCTGAAACTGGGCATCCTGTTCAGGGACTGGGGCAGGCTCGGGAGCGCCTACGCCCATCCGTTCGGCACCTTCGGACCCGGCCCGACTCTCGGTGACTTCAACCAGGTCTGGCTGGCCCAGAACCACGCCGGAGCGCCGACCGACCTCTGGGACTATTCGGTCTGCGCGCGCGCCATGGCGGCCGGCAAGGCCGGGGCCCGCGATCCCGACCCGCGGTCGCCGCTCCACACCCTCTTCACCGCCTATCATTTCGATGCGGGTCTCTACGCCCGGTATCTGCGCCGGGTCTGCGAGGAGCGCGGGGTCGAGCGGGTCGAGGGCAAGGTGGTCGAGGTCGTCCAGCGCCCCGACGACGGCTTCGTCGCGAGCGTCACCCTTGAGGACGGCCGCAGTCTGTCGGCGGACCTGTTCATCGACTGCTCGGGCTTCCGGGGCCTTCTGATCGAGGGGGCGCTGAAGGCGGGTTACGAGGACTGGTCCCACTGGCTTCCGGTCAACCGCGCCATGGCCGTGCCCTGCGCCCGCGTCGGCCCGGCGACGCCCTACACCACCTCCACCGCCCTCGAAGCCGGCTGGCAGTGGCGGATCGAGCTGCAGCACCGCACGGGCAACGGCTACGTCTATTGCTCGGACCACATCGACGACGACCGGGCGCGGGAGACCCTGCTGGCCAACCTCGACGGCGAGCCCCTGGCCGAGCCCCGCCCCCTGCGCTTCGTCACCGGCCGCCGCCGCAAATACTGGGACCGGAACGTCGTGGCCCTAGGCCTGTCCAGCGGCTTTATCGAGCCCCTGGAATCCACCAGCATCCATCTGGTCCAGTCGGGCATCTACCGGCTGCTCCAGCATTTCCCGGACACCGGGTTCAGCCCGGTCAACATCGAGACCTACAACGCCCGCATGGGCCGCGAGGTCGAACTGGTCCGCGACTTCGTGATCCTGCACTACCACGCGACACAGCGGGACGACTCGCCGTTCTGGCGGCAGGTGGCGGCGATGCCCGTGCCCGGGTCCCTGAGCGAACGGGTCGAGATGTTCCGGGATCGCGGCATGCTGTTCCAGGTCCACGCCGACGAATACTTCAGCCAGGGCTCGTGGCTGGCCGTCATGTACGGACAGGGCGTCACCCCCCGCGGCGCCAGCCCCCTCTACGCCTGGCGCGACACCGCGCGGACGGCGGCGGGCCTGCGCCAGCTGTCCGACGGCCTGGCCCGGACCGTGGCGGCTCTTCCGGACCACGAGGCCTGGCTGAAGGCCCGGGGGATGTGGGCCGACGACGCCTGAGCCCGATCCGTACACCCCGCCCCGGAATGCGGAAGGGCCGCCGGGGTCTCCCCCGGCGGCCCTCCGTCCGTTCACAGTGACAACGTCAGGCGATCAGTGACCGCCCGGCGCCGCGACGGCGTCCGCATTCTTCACCTTCACCCGCGCCGCGGCGATGGCGAAGATCGTCAGGATGACGTAGCCGGCCAGCGGGATGACGAAGGCCAGGTTCAGACCGGCCGTGTCGGCCATCCAGCCGCCCAGCAGCGGCAGGATGGCGCCCCCGATGATGGCCATGCACAGCAGGCCGGAGGTCGCCGAGGCCGGGGCCGAAGACCGCTCCAGCGTCAGGGTGAAGATCGCCGGGAACATGACCGAGTTGAACAGGCCGATCAGCAGGGCGGCGAAGGCGGCGTTCACTCCGCCGGTCTGGGTGACGATCGCGCACAGCAGGGCGGCGGCGGCGGTGCAGACCGCCAGCAGCCAGCCGGCCGGAATGCGGGTCAGCAGGGCGCTGCCCGCGAAGCGGCCCATCAGGGCGCCGGCCCAGTACAGGGCGACGAGACGGCCCGCATCGTGGATCGGCAGGCCCAGGGCGCCCTCCGAGTGCAGGAAGTTGGTCATCAGGCTGCCGACGGTCACTTCCGAGCCGACGTAGACGAAGATGGCCAGGGCGCCGAACAGGGCCCAGCCCGAGCTCAGGGCCTTCAGCGGCGAGCCGGGGGTCTCGGCCGAAGCGGCGGCGCTCGCGGCGGTCAGACGCTTGCGGACGCTCCAGATGAAGACGCCCAGCAGGCCGAAGAAGACGGCCAGACCGATGAAGACGGTGTCGATGTTGCGCAGGGTCGCGGCGCGGGCGGCCGGGTCGATGACAGCGGCCGCGGTTTCGGCCGGGGCGGTCTCGGGCCCCACGGCGGCGGCGTAGGCGCCCATGCTGCCGATGTAGTTATGCAGGAAGACGACCCAGCCGATCACCAGACCGATCGCGGCCCCGACGGCCAGCCAGCCCTTGATGTCGCGCCGCAGGGCGCCGACCAGGGCGCCGGCGACCAGACCGATGCCCACGCCCAGAAGGATCAGCAGCAGGGCGGTCGGCGAGGCCAGGGCGCTGACCCCGCCCACGGCGAAGATGCCGCCCGAGAGCATGACGGTGGCGCCCAGCAGCGGGCCGACGACCGTGCCCAGGGAGTTGAAGGCCTGTGAGAACACCAGACGGAAATGCGAGCCCTTCGGCGTTCCCAGCGAGGCGGCCAGCGGGTTGGCGGCCACCTGCAGCAGGGTCACGCCCGCGGCGATGACGAACAGGGCCACCAGCACGCCGGGATAGAAGTCGAGGACGGTCGACAGCGGCACGATCAGGGCGCCCAGCACCATCACCGCCAGGGCGCCGACGATCGACCGGGCGTAGCCCAGCCTGGCCAGCACGGCGGCGGCCGGCAGGGAGACGATCCCGTAGGCGGTGAACCAGGCGAACTGCGTCAGCAGGGCCTCGGTGAAGTTCAGCTCGAAGACCCCCTTCACCGCCGCGATCAGCGGATCGATCAGCGAGGTGGCGAAGCCCCAGGCGAAGAACAGGGTGGTCACATAGGCGAAGGCGGTACCAAGCCCCTTCGCAGAGGTCTGCTGGTGATCTGTCATCTCACTCCCCATGGCCGGCGTTCCAACAGCACGGCCTTTGAAACCTTGGTTCCACCCGCGCGGCCCCGCGTCCAGCGATTTGAGGAAATCCGTAACCAAAAGTGGGCGCGTGCGGAGCAAACCGCGCGCAAAAAAGGGCCACCCGGGGAGACCGGGTGGCCCTGGAGGCTGCTGACCGGTTGGGAGATCAGTAGCGGTAATTGATTCCGAACAGGAAGGTCCGGCCGTAGGACTGGTGGTCGATCACGCGACGCTCATCGCCCGCCTCATAGGTGTAGAAGGGCTCGTCGGTGGCGTTGTTGACCTGGGCCAGGAAGGACAGGCCTTCCAGCGGGCCCGACTCGAACTGGTAGCCGATCTGCGCGTCGACGATGTTCTCCGCCCCGACCTGACGCAGGGTGCGTCCGTTGCCGAAGCCCGCGACCTCGCCCAGGAATTCCGAGCGGTAGCGGTTCGAGACACGCGCCTGGAAGCCGTCCCGTTCATAGTACAGCGTCAGGTTGGCGACGGTTTCCGACAGGCCCGGGATGGGCGTGGCCGGGTTGCCCGGATCCGGCTGGATGCTGCTCTCGGTCTGCGAGATCGAGAACTGGCCGCCGAAGCCTTCCAGCCAGGGCGAGATGAAGTCGAACGGCGTGGAGACGGTGAACTCGGCGCCGTAGATCTCGCCGCCCTCGCCGTTTTCCGGACGGGTGTAGTTGCCGATCCGGTAGACCGCGCCGGTGGGCGGGTAGCCGGTGAAGTCGACCTGGGTCGTGCGGTCGTAAACGTAGGTCTCCAGGTCCTTGTAGAAGACTGCCAGCGAGACGTAGGCCGAGCGACCGAAATACTGCTCGAACGACAGGTCGAAGACGTTGGCCAGCCACGGACGCAGTTCCGGGTTGCCGCCGCCGCCGGTGAAGGGCGGGTTCGACGGATCATAGACCGGGAAGTTGGGCAGCGGGTTGGACGGATCATCCAGCGCCGCGTTGTAGCTGAAGGTCCGGCTGGCGCGCATCTGGTCCATCCGGGGACGGGCCATGGTGCGGGCGGCCGACACGCGCAGGAAGCGCTGGTCGCCGACCTCGAAGATCAGGTTGGCGCTGGGCAGCAGCTCCCAGTAGTCGTCGCCGCCCGAGACGGCGATCGATTCCGAGATGCCCGTGCCGAGCTGGCGGGCGGCGAAGCCGTCCGAGTGCTGCTCGGTGTGGGTCGCCTGGATCCCGAAATTACCGGTCAGCGGCATGCCGAACATCTCGGTGTCGAGGCTCAGCTTCACGAACGGGGTGAAGACCTTTTCCTCGACGTACCAGTTGCCCGCGCGCACGTCGGCGTTCGGGTTGCGGACCATGTTGTAGAAACCGCTCTGGACCAGGCCGAGGGCGTCGTAGCTGATCATCCGCGGGATGCCGAGGTAGTCCAGCGAGGTCGGCTCGAGGCGGAACTCGACCGGAACCACCGCCGAGGCGCCGCCCGGGACCGCGAGGAACCACTGGTCGTTGACCAGTTCCTTCTCGCGCTGCGAGCGGTAGAAGCCGACCTCGATGGCCGACACCGGACCCCAGTCGACATTGGCGTCCAGCGCCATGCGGATGCCGGCCATTTCGTCGCTGACCGACGGGCTGTTCAGATAGCCGTCCTGGCCGCCCGGGATCACGTCGCCGCCCCAGCCCTGCGGGCTGGTCAGGCGGATCAGGTTGAAGTCGCCGTAGTCCAGGGTCGGGGAGAAGCGGGTGATGTCGTCGCCGGTGCGGAACTGGATCGTGTCCGTCGCGCCCAGCGGACCGCGGCCGGTGCCGGCGTAGGTCTCGAGGATCTGGTCGGTGCGGTCGACGTTCGAATAGTTGACGTCGGCGCTCAGGGTGACGTTCTCGCTGACGTACACCTCGGTGTTCCAGCCCAGCGACATCATGGTGCTTTCGCGGGTGTTCACGTCGTTGCGGACCACCCCCTTCACGCCGGTGTAGGTCCCCTCGGTGACCATGCCGTCCTCGACGGTGTAGCCCGGCTGCAGGGTCGCCGACGACCAGAACAGCGGCAGCTCGATGCCGCGCAGGATCTGGCTGTTGTCGAAGGTCGAGTAGAAGGCGTCGAACGTCATGTGCAGACGCTCGTTCGGGCGCAGCTCGAGAACACCGACGTAGCCGTCGCGCTCAAGCTCGCTCGACATCACATAGGGCTTGGCGCCGCCGATGACGCGCGGGCCGCCGCCGCTGACTTCCGGATAGCCCCAGGCGTTGAAGCGCTCGGACTGGTAGGGCGACTCGATGTGGGCGTAGCCCAGCACCAGGCCGATGGTGTCGTCGGCGAACTGGTCAATGTAGGAGACGCTGTAACGGACGCCGTGGTCGGTCGAGCCCGCGTTCAGCGCGCCCATGTCGTTCAGCTCGTAGCGCAGGTTCATCGCCAGGGTCTGGCGGCCGTACTCCAGCGGGCGGATGACGCGCAGGTCGGCGGTGCCGGCCAGACCCTGACCGATCAGGGCCCCGTCGGGGGTCTTGTAAACCACCACGCTGCCCAGCAGCTCCGAAGGATACTGGTCGAACTCGACGCCGCGGTTGTCGCCGGTCGAGACCTGTTCGCGGCCGTTCAGCAAGGCCGTGGTGAAGTCCGGGCCCAGGCCGCGGATCGAGATCACCTGGCTGCGGCCGTCGAGGCGCTGGGTGGTCAGGCCGGGCAGACGTCCCAGCGATTCCGCGATCGAGACGTCCGGCAGCTTGCCGATGTCTTCGGCGGTGACGACCTCGACGATCGAGGTTTCGTTCCGCTTGGTCGCGATCGAGCTTTCGATCGCCGACCGGATGCCGGTCACGACGACCTCGTCGATTTCGGTCGGTTCGTCCTGCGCGGACTGGGCCGACGCAGTGTTGGCGAAGGCCAGCATGGCCACGGCGCCGATGGCCGCTCCGCCGAGAAGGCGCGCACGCCGGGTCATACGGGTGTTCATCTCATTCCTCCCAGAACCGGCGCCTTCTGTCGAAGCGTCCGGCATTACCGCAAAGTAATGCAAACTTTGAGCAGGCTTGCAAGCACCTCGGCCGCAGCGAACGCCGATCCGTGTTCGAAATGTGACGGCTGCGCCCCTCCATGCTGCGATGCACAAAAGCCTTTGGCCTTGCAGCGCCGCAATTTGGCCCGGTCAAATGGGCGGATTGACATGCGCCCGATCGGCTGCAAAATCTTGCAAACTGATCCAGCGAGCCACGCCGTTCGCGGACACGGGAGGATGCAGCATGGACAGACGGCGCCGGCGGCCACGCACCGCCCGTACACTCCTGCTTTCGGCGATTCTGGCCGCTGCCGCGGGCGCTGCGACCGCCCAGACCCCCTCCGCGGACGCCCTGCGGCAGCGCCCGCCGGAAGATGAGGTCATCTATTTCCTGCTGCCGGACCGGTTCGCCAACGGCGATGCCGCGAACGACTCCGGCGGCCTGACCGGCGATCGGCTGGTCACCGGCTATGACCCGACCGACCCCGGCTTCTACCATGGCGGCGACCTGCGCGGCCTGACGGAGCGTCTGGACTACATCCAGGGCCTGGGCGTCACAGCCCTGTGGATCGCCCCCGTATTCGCCAACAAGCCGGTGCAGGGTCCGCCCGGACACGAAAGCGCGGCCTACCACGGCTACTGGATCACCGACTTCACCCGGGTGGACCCGCATTTCGGGACCAACGAAGACTTCCGTGACCTTGTCGAGGCCGCCCACGCGCGCGGGATGAAGGTCTATCTGGACATCGTCATCAACCACACCGCCGACGTCATCCGCTATCGGGAGTGCCCCGCGAACGACTGCGATTACCGCTGGCGGGGGGACTATCCCTACCAGCGCCGCGGCGGACTGGACGGCGCGGCGATCAACCCGGGCTTCACCGGCGCGGCCGGCTCGGACTTCTCGACCCTGACCCGGCCGGACTACGCCTACACGCCCTACATCCCGGCGGGAGAGGAAGTCCTCAAGGCCCCGGCCTGGCTGAACGACGTCAGCCTCTACCACAACCGGGGCAACAGCGCCTGGTACAGCGAGGCCCGCCTGGACGGCGACTTCGCCGGTCTGGATGACCTGTTCACCGAGCATCCGCGCGTGGTGCAGGGCTTCATCGATCTCTACGGCGACTGGATCGACCGGTACGGAATCGACGGCTACCGCATCGACACCGCCCGCCACGTCAATCCGGAGTTCTGGCAGGCCTTCGTCCCCGCCATCCTCGAAAGGGCCCGCGCCCGCGGCATTCCGAACTTCCACATCTTCGGCGAGACCTTCGATTTCCAGACCGGCACGGCGGCCATGCACACCGTCGTCGACGGCCTGCCTACAGTTCTGGACTTCGCCTATCAGCAGACCGTCGAGCACCTGGTCACCGGCGCCTCGGCCCCGGACCGCATGGGCTATCTGCTGATGGAGGACGCCGTCTACGCGGGCGGCGTCGAAACCGCCCGCCGCCTGCCGACCTTCACCGGCAACCACGACATGGGCCGGATCGGCCACCTGATCCTGAAGGCCCGGCCGGACATCAGCGACGGCGAACTGCTGGAGCGGACCACCCTGGCCTACGCCCTCGTCCTCCTGGGGCGTGGCGTCCCGGTCATCTACTACGGCGACGAGCAGGGCTTCACCGGTGACGGCGACGACCGCCGCTCACGTCAGGACCTGTTCGAGACCCGCACCGCCTCCTACGCGGACGATCGCCGCATCGGACGGGCCTCGGGCGCCTACGACACCGACGCCGACATGTACCGGCGACTGGCCGAACTGACCCGCGTCCGCGCCGCGGACGCCCGTCTGCGCCACGGCCGCGTCGCGGTCCGCATCGCGGACCAGACCCCGGGCGTCCTGGCTGTTTCAAGACTTGATGACACGGGCGAGACCCTGGTGGTGTTCAACACCTCCACCGAAGCGCGCGACGTCAATGTGCCGGTCGAGACCGGCTCCACGCGTTGGCGCGCGCTCCTCGGCGCCTGCCCCACCCGCGAGGCCGCGCCCGGCGTCCTGTCCGTTTCCGTGCCCGCCCTGGGCTATCTTGTCTGCGTTTCCGAAGGTTGAGTGTGACCGCCCAGATGCTTGAACAGCCCGCCGCTGACGCCGCCGTCGACGCCGCCGAATGGTGGCGCGGCGCCGTCATCTATCAGGTCTATCCGCGCAGCTTCGCCGACACCAACGGCGACGGCGTCGGCGACCTGAACGGCGTGACCGCGCACCTTGAGCATATCGCCTCCCTCGGCGTCGACGCCGTGTGGCTGAGCCCCTTCTTCACCTCGCCCATGAAGGACTTCGGCTACGACGTGGCCGACTACTGCGACGTGGACCCGATCTTCGGCGACCTCTCCGCCTTCGAGGCCCTGATCGAGAAGGCGCACCGGCTGGGCCTGCGGATCATCATCGATCTGGTCTTCTCCCATACCTCGGAAGAACATCCGTGGTTCCGCGACAGCCGCCAGAGCCGGACCGGCGAGCACGCCGACTGGTACGTCTGGGCTGACGCGAGGCCCGACGGCTCGCCGCCGTCCAACTGGCAGTCCGTTTTCGGCGGCCCGGCCTGGACCTGGGACGCCCGCCGCGGCCAGTACTACATGCACAACTTCCTGCCCGAGCAACCCCAGTTGAACGTGCACAACCCGGTCGTTCAGGAGGCCTTGCTGGACGTCGCCCGCTTCTGGCTGGATCGGGGGGTCGACGGATTCCGCTTCGACGCCATCAACTTCTCGATGCACGATCCGAAGCTGACCGACAATCCGCCCCTGCCCGCGGGCGGCAAACGCACCCGGCCGTTCGACTTCCAGGACAAGATCCACAACCAGAGCCAGCCCCAGATCGCCGACTTCCTGAAGCGCATCCGGGCCCTGACCGACAGCTACGGCGGCCGGTTCAGCGTGGCCGAGGTCGGCGGCGATCACGCCGAACGCGAGATGCAGGCCTTCACCGCCGACGACGACCGGCTGAACAGCGCCTACGGCTTCCTCTACCTCTACGCCCCGGCGCTCCGCCGCGAGATGCTGCAACAGGCCGCGGCGACCTGGGACGGACGTCCCGGTCAGGGCTGGCCGTCCTGGACCTTCTCGAATCACGACGCCCCGCGCGCCATCTCGCGCTGGGCCGAGGACCGCGACCTGCACGCCGTCGCCGAAATGGCGATGCTGCTTCTGATGTGCCTGCGCGGCAACGTCTTCGTCTACTACGGCGAGGAGCTGGGCCTGCCGCAGGGCGAGGTGCCGTTCGACCGTCTGGTCGATCCCGAGGCCATCGCCAACTGGCCCCAGACGCTCGGCCGCGACGGCGCCCGCACCCCGATGCCCTGGGCCGCTTCCGCGCCCTTCGCCGGCTTCTCGACGGTCGAGCCCTGGCTCCCCGTTGATCCGCGCCATGCCGCTCTGGCGGTGGATGCGCAGGAGGTCGATCCGCGTTCGATGCTGCACACCACCCGTCGGCTGATCGCCACGCGGAAGGCGCACGCGGCGCTGTCCCGCGGCGCGCTGAAGATGCTGGACGCGCCCGAGGGCGTGGTGGCGTTCGAACGGAGTCTCGACGGCGAAGCCCTGCTGTGCGTGTTCAACCTCGGCCACGCCGAGGTCGACTGGACGGCGCCGTCCGGCTGGCGCGTGGTCGAGTCGGTCAACGTCGAGGCCGGCTCCGCCGGAACGCTCGCGCCGCTCGCCGGACTGGTGCTGACGGGCGAGCCCGGATGACGTCAGCCGCCGCAGCTCTCGCGCACGATCAGGTCGGTCGGAATGCGTTCCGAACGGCCGACCGAATCGCCGGGGTTGTCGATCAGCTTGGACACCAGCAGACGCCCGGCCTTCATCGTGTCCTGCGCGATGGTCGACAGCGCCGGGCGCGCATAGCGGCTGAACGGCACATTGTCGAAGCCGATGACGGAGACGTCCTCCGGCACGCGCAGACCCGCATGCAGCAGGGAGCGCACGGCGCCCAGGGCGATCTGGTCCGAGGCGCAGACAATACCGTCGAACTGCACGCCCCGTCGGATCAGGCCGTCCACCGACGCCTCTGCGGACTCGACCTCGAAATGGGCCTCCATGATGAGGTCCGGGTCGATGCCCAGTCCGGTCTGTTCGAGCGCCTCGAGGTAGCCGCGATGCCGCTGCATGGCCTCGGGCGGATCGAGGTCGCCCAGAAAGACGATACGCTTGCGCCCCAGCCGGGCCAGATGCCGCGTCGCGCGGCGACCGCCGGCCAGGTTGTCGGAGCCCACCGAGCAATAGGCCTGATCGGGCATCTCGGCGCCCCAGACGACAAATCGCCCGTCCGTCTCGGCCAGCCGGTTGAGGCTCTGGTGCAGGAAGGACTGCCCCAGAAAGATCACGCCGTCGGCGCGGGTGTTCATCGCCGCCGACAGATCGTCGTAACTGGTCGGAGCGAAATGGCTCATGATGACGTCGCAGCCGCGCTCCCGCGCCGCCTCGCCGACGCCGGCCAGCAGCTCCAGGAAGAACGGGTCGCTCAGCCGGCCCTCGCGCCCCTGCGGACGCGGCGTCACCAGGGCGATCACCCCGTCGGCGCCGACCGGGCCGGAGGGCATGTAGCGGCGGAACGGATAGTCGTGCTCGCGCGCCAGCTTCCAGATGAGCTGCTTGGTCCGGGCGTTGACCGCCGGGCTGTCGTTCAGCGCCCGCGAGGCCGTCGAGATCGACACGCCCGCCATCTTCGCCAGATCTTCAAGGCGGGTGTTTCGGCGGCTCACGTCACGGCTCCGGCTGGACTCACGGCTGCAAATTTTGCTGCAAACCTTGCTTGTTCTGCGCCGTCACGGTCGCGCTTGGCAAGTCCTGTTCGATGGAGCGTCCTCCCATGCTGACACGTCGCCTGCTGATCTCGAGCACGGCCCTGATGGCGGCCCTGCCTGCCCCGGCCTTCGCCCGCCAGACCGCCACGACGGCGAGGCCGGTCGGCGCCGCCTCGCCCGGGGGCGTTCTGTCGGTCGCCGTCGGCGTCACCGGCGAGGGACGCCCCGAGTACACCGTCTCCCGTCTCGGGCAGCCGGTCATCGCCGCCTCACGCCTCGGCTTCATCCTGACGGACGCGCCCAAGCTGGAACGCAATTTCACCGTCACCGCCGACGCCCCGACGCAGCATGACGACACCTGGGAGCAGCCCTGGGGAGAGCGGCGCTCGATCCGTAATCGCTACACCGAGTTCCGCGTCCATCTGACCGAACGGAGCAGTCTCGCGCGCCGGGTGGACGTCGTCTTCCGCCTGTATGACGACGGTCTGGGCTTCCGCTACGAATTCCCGGAGCAACCCAACCTGACGACTGTCCGCATCGGTGACGAACTGACCGAGTTCGCCGTCGCCGAGCCGGGCACGGCCTGGTGGATCCCGGCCTTCGAGTGGAACCGGGAGGAGTATCTCTACAACCGCACCGCCATCGAGTCCGTGGGCGTCGCCCAGACGCCGATCACCCTGCGCACCGACAACGGCCTGCACGTCTCGATCCACGAGGCGGCGCTGGTCGACTATTCGGCCATGAACCTGCGCCGGGTGGAAGGCGGGCGGCTGAAGGCGGCGCTGACGCCGGGCCTGACCAACGCGGCCGTCGAACGCACCGCCCCCTTCACCACCCCGTGGCGCACCCTGCAGATCGCCGACCGCGCGGGCGACCTGATCGAGTCCAGCCTGATCCTGAACCTGAACGAGCCCAACAGGCTGGGCGACGTCAGCTGGTTCAAGCCGATGAAATACGTCGGCATCTGGTGGGACATGCACCTGGACCGCAAGACCTGGGGCGCCGGTCCCAACCACGGCGCGACGACCGACTACACCCTCAGGCATATCGACTTCGCGGCCGAGCACGGCTTCGGCGGGGTGCTGGTCGAGGGCTGGAACAAGGGCTGGGACGGCGAGTGGTTCGGCAACGGCTGGGACTACAGCTTCACCGAGCCCTATCCGGACTGGGACATTGAACGCATCGCCGCCTACGGCCGGTCGAAGGGCGTCGAGATCATCGGCCATCACGAGACGGGCGGGAACGCCTTCCACTACGAACAGCAGATGGACGCGGGCTTCGCCCTGTACCAGCGGATGGGCTGGCATTCGGTGAAGACCGGCTATGTCGCCGACGCCGGCGGCGCGCGGGTGCGGGGACCGGACGGTCAGGCGCACCTGGGCTGGCATGAGAGCCAGGAGATGGTCCGCCACCACCAGCGGGTCATCGAATCCGCCGCCCGCCATCAGGTCGCGGTCAACGCCCACGAGCCGCTGAAGGACACCGGCCTGCGCCGGACCTGGCCGAACATCATCAGCCGTGAGGGCGCGCGCGGCATGGAGTACAACGCCTGGGGCCAGCCGGGAAATCCGCCGGAGCACGAGGTCAACCTCGTCTTCACCCGCCTGCTGGCCGGTCCTATGGACTTCACGCCGGGGATCTTCGGCATGACGACCCGCAGCCCGGACGGCGTGGCCACCACCTGGGCCAAGCAACTGGCGCTGTATGTGACCATCTACAGCCCGATCCAGATGGCCGCCGACGTGCTGGAGAACTACGAGGCCAACCCCGGCCCGTTCCAGTTCATCAAGGACGTGGTCACCGACTGGGAAGACACCCGCGTGCTGAACGGCGAGGTCGGCGACTACGTCACCATCGTCCGCAAGGACCGCAACTCCGACCAGTGGTTCCTCGGCGCCATCACCGACGAGCATCCGCGGACGCTGAGGGCCTCGCTGTCCTTCCTCGACCCGGGCCGCCGCTATCGCGCCGAGATCTACCGCGATGCGCCCGGCGCCCACTGGAAGACCAACCGCGAGGCCATCGAGATCCTGACGCAGGACGTCACCGCCGGCGACGCCCTGGACCTGCGCCTGGCCCCGGGCGGCGGTCAGGCCATCCGCTTCGTCCCGCTGGGCCGGAGCCGCCGCGCATGAGCGAGACCCTGACCGCCCTCGCCCGCGTCCGCCCGCGGCTGAGCCGGCTGGCGATCTGGAACATGTGCGTCGGCTTCTTCGGCATCCAGATCGGCTTCGGCCTGCAGAACGCCAACACCAGCCGGATCTTCCAGACCCTCGGCGCCGAGGTGGATTCCCTGGCCATCCTGTGGATCGCCGCCCCCCTGACCGGCCTGCTGGTCCAGCCGATCATCGGCCACTTCAGCGACCGCACCTGGGGCCGTCTCGGCCGACGTCGGCCCTACTTCCTCGTCGGCGCCGTCCTGACCACCCTGGCGCTGCTCGTCATGCCCAACAGCCCGTCGCTGTGGATCGCCGCCTCCATGCTCTGGATCATGGACGCCTCGATCAATGTGACGATGGAGCCGTTCCGCGCCTTCGTCGGCGACAACCTGCCGGAAGAGCAGCGCACCACCGGCTATGCGATGCAGAGCTTCTTCATCGGCGCGGGGGCGGTGTTCGCCTCCTGCCTGCCCTGGCTGCTGTCCAACGTCTTCCACATCGCCTCGACGGCGCCCGAGGGCGTCATCCCCGACAGCGTTCGCATCTCCTTTTACGTCGGCGCGGTCGGCTTGCTGACCGCCGTGCTCTGGACCGTCTTCACCACCCGTGAATACAGCCCCGAACAGATCGCCGCCTTCGAGTCCGATCGCGCGACCGTCGCGGAGGGCGACTCCGCCGCCCTGCGTCCGGCCGGCCGCTGGCTGACCGGCGGCCTGATCTGGATCGCCGTCGGCGCGCTCGGCTTCTGGGGCGTGATCGCCACCGGCCTGGCCCGGGACCTCCTGATCCTCACGGGCTTCATCGCCGGCTTCGGCCTGCTGCAGGTCGCGGTCGGCCTGTTCCGGCGCATGCAGGCCTCCAACGGCCTGACCGAGATCCTCGGCGACATCTTCGCCATGCCCCGCACCATGCGCGGTCTGGCGGTGGTCCAGTTCTTCAGCTGGTTCGCCCTGTTCGCCATGTGGATCTACATGACCCCGGCGGTGACGGCCGTGCATTTCAGCGCCGCCGACGCCACCTCCGCCGCCTATGGCCGCGGCGCCGACTGGGTCGGGGTCCTGATGGGAATCTACAACGGCGTCGCCGCCCTGGCCGCCTTCCTGATCCCGGTCCTGGCCCGCCGCATCGGCAAGCGCGGGGCGCATGCCGTCAATCTGGTGCTCGGAGCGGCCGGTCTGGCCGGCGTCTTCCTGATCCGCGACCCGGCCCTGTTGTGGCTGCCGATGATCGGCGTCGGCTTCGCCTGGGCGTCCATCGTCTCGATGCCCTACGCCATCCTGTCCAGCGCCGTGCCGGGCCGGAAGATGGGCGTCTACATGGGGGTGTTCAACATCTTCATCGTCGTGCCCCAACTGGTCGCCGCCACCCTGCTGGGCGCCCTGCTCAAGGGTCTGTTCGGCGAGCAGGCGATCTGGGCCCTGGCCATCGGCGCGGTCAGCTTCCTGATCGCCGCAGGCGCCAGCCTGCGGGTCCCGCAGGAGGCCGCATGACTCCGGACCGCCGCTCTGTCCTCGGCCTGATGGCGGCCCTGCCCTTCGCCGTTCCGACCGTCGTGCGCGCCGACGCGCCCGCTTCCGGACGGCTGGTCGAGCACCCGGGACTGGCGTCCGCGCACGCCGCCCCGCGCGACGTCACCGTCTGGCTGCCGCCCGGCTACGACGCCGCGCCGGACGCCCGCTGGCCCGTTCTCTACATGCATGACGGCCAGAACCTGTTCGACGGCGCCCGCGCCGCCTACGGCAAGGAATGGGGCGTCGACGAGCACCTGACCCGGCTGATCGCGGGCGGACAGGTTCGCGCCCCGATCGTCGTCGGGGTGCACAACACGCCGCTGCGCCTGCGCGAATACGTCCCCGCCGACCTGCTCCGGGCCCTGCCCGACGACATGCGTGGCGACATACAGTCGATCTACGGCGGCGCTCCCCTGTCGGACGGCTACGTCCGCTTCCTCGTGGAGGAGTTGAAGCCGCTGATCGACGGCGCCTACCGCACCCTGGCCGGGCCGGACGACACCGCGATCATGGGCTCCAGCATGGGCGGCCTGATCTCCCTCTATGCGATGATGAAGCGCCCCGACGTCTTCGGCGCGGCCGGTTGCGTCTCCACCCACTGGCCGCTGAAGATCGAAGGCCTCGAGGCGCCCGCTGCGCTCAACCCGTGGCGTGAACGGCTGGTCGACGCCTGGACCGGCGTGGTCCGCGCGGGCCTGCCCGACCCGGCCGCGCACCGGCTGTATTTTGATCGCGGCGACGAGACGCTGGATCAGTTCTACGCGGTCTTCCAGAGCCGTATCGACGACGCCGTCCGGGCCGCCGGCTGGGGCCCGGATCGCTTCCGCTCGCTGGTCTTCCCCGGCGCCGAGCACAACGAGGCCTCCTGGAACCAGCGCCTCGACGTTCCCCTGACCTTCCTGCTTCCGCCTGCCTGAGAGTTCGCCCCATGCGCATGTCCCCCCTCCTGCTCGCCGGCGCCGTGTTCGGCCTCGCGGGCTGCTCCACCCTTGAAGGCCTGAGGCCGGACGCCCCGTCCGAACCGGCGCCGAACGTCGTGGCGGTCGCCCCCGGGGCGCCGGGCGACGTCCCCACCTGGGTCAACGCCGCCAAGACCGGCGCCGGCGCGTCCTACGAAGCCTATGTCGACGGCCGCTATCGCGACGGCGGCCGCACCGGGACGGTGTCGAAGGTCTGGTTCTCGCTCGCCGACGGCGTCCTGACCGAGACCATGTACGGCCTGATCCACGAGGCCCAGATCAAGCAGATGCGCTTCGCCGTGGTCACCTCCACCGGCCTGTCGGTCGAGGGGACCGACACCACCAGCCGCACCGAATACCTGCACGTCGACGCCCTGGGCCGTCCGCTGTCGCCGGCCTATCGGGTGATCACCACCGACAAACAGGGGCGGTACGAGATCGAGAAGCGCATCTTTACCGACCCGGATCGTCAGGCCCTGGTCGTGCGGGTTGCGGTCAAGGCCCTGCGCGGCGACGTCACCCCCTACCTGCTGCTGGAGCCCCACATCGGCAACACCGGCGTCGGCGACAGCGGCGACGCAGTGGCGGGCGGCGGGACCGAGGACGCCGCCCTGTACGCCTGGGAAGGCGACACCCACCTGGCCCTGCGCAGCGACCGTCCGTTCACCCGGGCCAGCGTCGGCTTCGTCGGCGCGTCCGACGGGCTGACCGATCTGGCCGACGGGCGGCTGGACACCGTGTACCGGTCGACCGGCGAAACCACCGGCAACATCATGCTGACCGGCGCCCTGACCCGGGTGCGCGGCGGCCAGAGCCTTGAGCAGGATTTCGTCATCGGCTTCGGCCACTCGCGTCAGGACGCCCGCGCCGCCGCCGGCGGCAGTTTCGACACCGGTCTCGACGAAGTCCTCGCCCGCTTCAACGGCGAGGGCGAGCGGGAGGGTTGGGAGGACTATGTCGCCTCCCTGACCGACCTGAACCGCATCGCCGAACAGTCGACCGACGGCGGCAAGCTGGCCTACGCCTCGGCCCTGATGCTGAAAGTGCAGGAGGATCGCACCCACGCCGGCGCCCTGATCGCCTCGCTCAGCAATCCGTGGGGCGATACCGTCGACGCCACCAACAGCTCGACGGGCTACAAGGCCGTCTGGCCGCGCGACTTCTATCAGGTCGCCATGGCCCTGCTGGCGCTGGGCGACACGGAAACGCCGCACGCCGCCTTCCAGTACCTGCCGCAGGTCCAGGTTCGCGCCGACACGCCCGGCAACACCGGTTCGACCGGCTGGTTCCTGCAGAAGACCCACGTTGACGGCGAGATCGAGTGGGTCGGGGTCCAGCTGGACCAGACCGCCATGCCGATCATGCTGGGCTGGCGTCTGTGGAAGGCCGGCATCGTCTCCGACGCCGAAATGGCGGCCATGTACAGCCGTATGATCAAACCCGCCGCGGACTTCCTCGTGGACGGCGGCACGGCGGGCCTGCTGTGGAACGACCGGCGCATCACCCCGCCCTGGACCCAGCAGGAGCGCTGGGAGGAACAGGAAGGCCACTCGCCCTCGACCACCGCCGCGGTCATCGCCGGCCTGACGGTCGCCGCCGACCTCGCCCGGACCTCGAACGACGCCGCCTCGGCCGAACGCTATCTCGCCGCCGCCGACGACTACGCCTCGAAGATCGAGTCCCGGATGTTCACCACCTCGGGCGTCTATGGCGACGGCCGCTACTTCATGCGCCTCAGCCGCAATGACGATCCGAACGACCACGGCCTGCTGGGCGAGAACAACGGCCAGCCCGCCATGCCCGAGGACCGTATCATCGACGGCGGCTTCCTGGAGCTGGTGCGCTACGGCGTCCGCGGCGCCCTGGCGCCGTCGATCCTGGACTCCCTGCCCGAATATGACGACCAGGCGCGCGAGGATCGCTTCCGCGTCCGCTACGATCTGGACGGCGCCCCGGGCTTCCGCCGCTACGGCAATGACGGCTACGGCGAACAGGCCGACACCGGCGGCAACTACGGCGTCGGCGGGGTGATGCATCCCGGCCAGCGCGGCCGCGTGTGGCCGATCTTCACCGGGGAACGGGGCCACTATGAGCTGGCCGCCCTGCTGGCCATGCCTTCGGCCTCGCGCGACTGGATGGACGCCCAGGTCAACGGCATTCGCCAGACCTGGGTCCGTGGCATGGAGAGCTTCGCCAACGACGGCCTGTTGCTGCCCGAACAGGTCTGGGACGGCGTCGGCGACGACACCGCCCACGACTATCGCCGCGGCCAGGGCACCAACTCCGCCACCCCGCTGGCCTGGTCGCACGCCGAGTACATCAAGCTGCTGCGCTCGCTGGCCGACCGGCAGGTCTGGGACCGCTACGCCCCGGTCGCGGAACGGTACGCGCGCTGATGCTGGCGCGGAGCGATGGACGGGGCTAACGAGGACGCATGACCTCCGGCCCCGTCCTCGTTACCGGCTCCGCCGGCTTCATCGGCTTCCACACGGCGCAGCGCCTGCTGGCGCGCGGCGAGACCGTGGTCGGGGTCGACAATCTGAACAGCTACTACGACCCGGCCCTGAAGCAGGCCCGGCTGGAGCGGCTGCAGGCGAGTCCGAACTACATCCACAACACCCTGGACCTGGCCGACCGTGAGGGCATGGCCGCCCTGTTCGCCCGGCACGCCCCGCGCCGCATCGTCCATCTCGGGGCCCAGGCCGGGGTCCGCTACAGCCTCGAACAGCCCGAGAGCTACGTCGATTCCAACGTCGTCGGCTTCCTGACCATCCTGGAGGGCGCCCGCGCGGTGAAGGCCGAGCATCTGGTGTTCGCCTCGACCAGCTCCGCCTTCGGCGCCAACGGGGCCCTGCCCTTTTCGGTCAAGCAGGGCGTGGCCCATCCGCTGACCGTCTACGCCGCCACCAAGATCGCCAACGAGGCGATGGCGCACTCCTATTCCCACCTGTTCGGCTTCCCCTCGACGGGGCTGCGCTTCTTCACCGTCTACGGACCGTGGGGACGTCCGGACATGGCCCTGTTCAAGTTCACGAAATCCATCCTCGAGGGCCGTCCGATCGACGTCTACGGCCACGGCCGGATGGAGCGGGACTTCACCTATGTGGACGACATCGTCACCGGGGTGGTCGCCGCGCTCGATACGCCCGCCGCGGTCGATCCGCAGTGGAACGCCCAAGCGCCGAACCCCTCGACCTCCGGCGTCGCGCCCTGGCGCATCCTCAACCTCGGCGCCGGGCGGCGCGAGCAGCTGATGCGCTATATCGAGGTGCTGGAGGACGCGCTCGGCCGGAAGGCCGAGCTGAACATGATGCCGGTGCAGGACGGCGACGTCGCCCGCACCGAGGCCGACATCACCGAGACCCAGGCCCTGCTCGGCTACAGCCAGTCCACGCCCATCGACGTCGGCGTGCGCCGCTTCGTCGACTGGTATCGCGACTTCTACCAGGTCTGAGCCCCGCCTCCCTTGCGCAACGGCCAAGCCGTGGCCAATATAGCAACACAGATAGTTACCATTTAAATCGAAAGCCCCCTCCATGGCGTCCTCGCGCTTCCTGACCAACAACACCACGCTGGCGCTCGGCGCCCTGCGGATCATGTCCGGCCTGCTCTTCCTGGCGCACGGCACCCAGAAATTCCTGTCCTTCCCGCTGGGCGAGCGGGCCGGCTCGGGCCTGGCGCTGGACAACCCCGGCGCCTTCGCGGGCATCATCGAGCTCGTGACCGGCGCCCTGATCGCGCTCGGCCTGTTCACCCGCCCGGCGGCCTTCCTCGCCTCGGGAACCATGGCCTTCGCCTACTTCCTCGCGCACGCCCCGCAGAACCCCTTCCCGGTCAACAACGGCGGCGACGCGGCCATCCTGTTCTGCTTCGTCTTCCTCTTCCTGGTCTTCTCCGGCCCGGGCGCCTTCAGCGCACAGAAGCTGCTCGGCAAGCGCCGCGGCTGATCCGGGCCTCGCCTGGGCGCGCAAGGGCGGGGCCGATCCGGCTCCGCCCGTCCCGGCGGCGCCGGTCAATCTCGCAGATGCGAGCCACAGAGGCAGGAGCTTGCACATCCGGCCGCCGCGCGCCCCCATCACGCAGTGGACGACGAAGTATTGCGCCGCACACGAAATGAATTGCCTGTGGCGCTGCAATAGGGTCCTATCCTTCTCCGCGGCGTCGAACGCGGGTTCGGGCCGAGTATTCTGACATTCTGCTTTCGGACGCCGCGCCCATGATCCGTAAATCGCTCGCCCTCGCCGCCCTCGGCTGTCTGGCCGCAGGCCCTGCCTTCGCGGCCGCGCCCGCCGCCCCGCTGCTGGCCCACCAGGCGGCGCTGGAGCTGAACGAGGCGTCCTCGTCCTGGATCCTGGCGTCCACGGCCCTGGTCCTGCTGATGACCCTGCCGGGTCTGGCGCTCTTCTACGGCGGCATGGTCCGGCGCAAGAACGTCATCGCCACCATCGCCCACTCGACCGCAGCCCTCGCCATCGTCACCGTCCTCTGGTTCGTCGTCGGCTACAGCCTGTCCTTCGGCGTCTCGGGCGAGGCGACCAACGGCTTCATCGGCGGACTTCAGGCGGCCTTCCTGAACGGCGTGACCCCGACCACGGCCTTCGCCGCCGCCCCGGGCCTGCCCGAGTTCCTCTGGATCGCCTACCAGCTGACCTTCGCCATCATCACCCCCGCCCTGATCGCCGGCGCCTTCGCCGAGCGGATCAAATTCTCGGCCTCCATCCTGTTCTTCTGTCTCTGGCACCTGATCGTCTACGCGCCGATCTGCCACCAGGTCTGGGGCGGCGGCTGGCTGGGCAGCTGGGGCGTGCTGGACTTCGCGGGCGGCGCCGTGGTGCACGTCAACTCGGGGGTCGCCGGCCTGGTCGCCGCCGTCGTCCTGGGCCAGCGTCACGGCTTCGGTCGCGACAACATGGCCCCGCACAACCTGGCCTTCACCGCCATCGGCACCGGCCTGCTGTTCGTCGGCTGGCTGGGCTTCAACGCCGGCTCGGCGTGGGCGGCGGACGCCATCGCCGGGGTCGCGGCCCTGAACACCATCCTCGCCGCCGCCGCCGCCGCCATCGGCTGGACCGCGGTTGAGTGGTTCCACCACAAGCGCCCGACCTTGCTGGGCCTGCTGTCCGGCATCGTCGCCGGTCTGGTCGGGATCACCCCGGCGGCGGGCTTCGTTGATCCCAAGGGCGCCTTCTTCATCGGCATCCTGTCGGGCCCGGCCTGCTATGCGGGCGCGGTCTGGCTCAAGAAGCTGCTGAAGTACGACGACAGCCTGGACGCCTTCGGCATCCACGGCATCGGCGGCATGGTCGGCGCCGTCCTGACCGGCGTCTTCGCCTCGGCCGCCATCAACCCGGTCAGCGAGGGCGCCGATGTGGTCAAACAGATCCTCGGCCTGCTCGCCGTCATCGTCTGGTCGGGCGTGGGCACCTGGGTGATCCTGATGATCTGCAAGTTCACGACGGGCCTGCGCGTCACCAGGGAAGACGAAATCGAAGGCCTCGACTACACCCAGCACGGCGAGACCATTCACCAGTAGGGCGGTACTCCCGATACCCTCCAACCCTGCCAAACCATGGCGCTCGGCCCTGCCATCTCGACATGGAACTCTCTCAGCGGGGAGAGCGATTGAAAGCCCTCCCCCTCGATGGGGGGAGGGTTGGGTGGGGGTGGATGCAGACGGCTTCAGAACTCCTCGCGAGACTCCGTCGACCCCTCCAAACGCGCTTCACACCTCAATACCCGGCGCACACCCCCATCCCCGGCCCTTTCCCCCATTGAGGGGGAAGGGAGCTGAGCCCTCGGCGTCGGTGCCGACCGGAAAGCAACCCCCAACCCACGACCAATTTCGACGTATCGACCCGCTAGACTTTCCAGCTTCGGGTCTTTGACATCGCCATCCTGCCAACGACGGGCGCTTTCAGCTGTGTCGGAATGTATCGGGAAGACAGGGTTTCACGATTTTTCACTGACACTGCCATCCCAGACGCTACAACCGCGGCCATGACCTCCGCCCCGCTTCCCGACGCCGGCTCCAACTGGGTCGATCGCCACGCGCCCGAGGGGCTGAAGCCGTGGCTCAAGCTGGGCCGGTTCGACCGCCCCATCGGCATCTGGCTGCTGCTCATCCCCGGCTGGCAGGGCATCGCCCTGGCGGTGGTGAGCCAGGGTCGGAGCTGGGCCCTTTACGATCTCTGGCTGGTCGTCGGCTTCGCCGCCGGGGCCTGCCTGATGCGCGCCGCCGGCTGCGCCTTCAACGACATCGTCGACCGGGATATCGACGTGAAGGTCGCCCGCACCGCCGCCCGACCGGTCGCCTCGGGCCGCATCAGCGTGAAGAAGGCCCTCGCCTTCACGGTAGGCTGCTCGCTGGTCAGCCTGCTGATCCTGCTGACCCTCAACATCTTCGCCGTGCTGCTCGGCGTCGCCTCCCTGCTGCTGGTCGCCGCCTATCCCTTCATGAAGCGGATCACCTGGTGGCCCCAGGCCTGGCTGGGCCTGACCTTCAACTGGGGCGCCCTGATGGGGTTTGCGGCGGCGACCGCCGCAACCTCTGCTGTCTGGCTGATCGGACGAACGATCGAGACCAATGGAGGCAACATCGCGTCATTCGAATATTGGCCTCAGGTCGGCTCCCTCTCCCTCGCCGCTCTCGCCCTCTACCTCGGCGGCGTCTTCTGGACCCTCGGCTACGACACCATCTACGCCCTGCAGGACATCGAGGACGACGCCATGGTCGGGGTGAAGTCCTCGGCCCGTCGTCTCGGCTCCAACGTCCGCCCCGGGGTCGGCGTCTTCTATCTGCTGGCCGTCATCTTCGCGGCGCTGGCGGGCCTCCTGGCCGGGCTGGGGCCGCTCTTCTATCTCGGCCTGACCGGCTACGCCGTCCATCTGGTCTGGCAGGTCCGGTCGATCCGGCCTGACGACGGCCCGCTGGCCCTGGCCCTGTTCAAGTCCAATCGCGAGGCGGGCTTCGCCCTGCTTCTCGCCATCATCCTCGGTTCGGTTCGGATTCCGCTTTGAAGGAGACCCGCATGTCCTCCCCCCGCATGCTGCTGATCGCCGCCCTGCTCGCCACCACCGCCATTGCCGCCTGCAATCGCGGCAGGGAAGAGACCCCGGACGCCGCTCCGGCCACCGGCGAGACCGCCCTGGTCACCCCGGCCGACGCCGCCGCGCCGATGACCTATGCGACCCGCACCGCCTACGCCAACGTCGGCCTCAAGCTGCCGGACGCGATCAAGGCCCAGACCGACCTGCATGCCCGCCTCTATTCGGAGGAGGTGCGCAAGCTTCAGCAGTTCGCCGAGGGCGCCGCCAGCGAGCGTCTGGACAGCGGCGAGGAGGGCGCGCCCGACTGGACCTACGAGAAACAGGTCGAGATCAGCGCGGCGCTGGAGACGGGCAAGCTGCTCAGCCTGAAGCGCGCCGACTATGATTTTTCGGGCGGCGCCCACCCCAACACCCTGACCACCGGCATCCTGTGGGACAAGGCGCTCAAGCGGCGGATCGGCTTCAACGACCTGTTCCGCCGGGGCGTCGACCTGACGCCGCTGGACCAGGCCCTGTGCTCGGCCCTCAACGCCGCCAAGCGCGCGCGCGTCCCGGACAGCGCCTCCCTGACCCTGGGTTCGGGCGGCGACTGGAACTGCCCCCGCGCCTCCTCGACCGAGTTCGTCCTGACCCCGGGCAACGAGCCGGGCAAGGCCGCCGGCCTGACCTTCCTGGTCGGCCCCTACACCGTTGGCCCCTATGCCGAAGGCGCCTATGAGATCGCCCTGCCGGTCTCCAGCTTCCGCTCCCTGCTGGCGGTCGGCTATGTCGACGAGTTCGGGGGACGACTGATGAAGACGGGGGACGTCACCCCGGGCCTGCAATGAGACGCCTCCTTATCGCCGCCCTGTTGCTGGCGGCCCCGCCGGCCCTGGCGCAGGAGGCGGGCCCGGCCGGCAGCCACAGCCAGATCCGGGATCCGTCCGCCTTCGGGCTCGACGCCGTCACCCCGACGCGGCTCGCCTCCTCCCGCATCGAGATGAACCGGGGCCGCAACACCCGCCTGCCCCCGTCCATATCGACCGCCGCCGGGCATCGGCAGGCCCTGAATGCGCTCCAGCGGATCGGGGCGGTCTGTACGCTGGTCGAGACGCGGGTTGTGGGACGGACCCGGTCCGGCCGCCCGCTGATCGAGGTCGATTGCCAGGAGGGCGGCGGAATGATCGTCGCCGACGACGATCCGGTGATCGCCGTCGACTGTCTCGACCTGGCCCCCGACGCCGGCCAGGGCGGTGAGCGTCGGCGGGTGGTGTCGCAATGCGTCCTGCCCGCCAACGTGGCCGCCGTTGCGGCCGAGCCTCCGCCGACCTAGTCCGCCAGGAAAAGGTCCATCAGATCGGCGAACTTTTCCGGCTGATCGCTCATGATGAAGTGGCGGCTGTCATCGACCCGGATCAGACGCACGCCGGGCAGGGGGGCGTACTCCCGCCCCCAGGTGGCGTCGGCCACCGCGGCGGGCGCGCCGCCTTCCGCATCCGAGGCATAGGGGGCCCAGACCGGCGTGGTCATGGTCGCCAACCCCGGACGCAGGTCGGTCGTCATCACCTCGCGGATGGCGGCCGCCATGGCGCGACGGTCGCCCGCCATCGTCCACTCGACCATCTTCGCCTGCGTCTCCGGATCGCGGGACAGTCCGGCCGCCGCCGCACCCTGGCCGCTGCGGAAAGCCTCGTCCGGAGTGTTCAGGATCCCCGCCGCCGCCTGTTCGGCGAACGGACGCGCGCTCTCCGGCGTCGCCTGCGGCCCGTACAGGGCGCTGAAGAAGGGCAGGCTGTCGACGGTCATCACCTTCCCGATCAGGGACGGCTCCCGCTGGGCCAGCATCAGGGCGCTGAAGCCGCCCAGGGAGTGACCGACCACCGCCGGGCGCTCCAGACCCCGTTCGCGGATGTAGCGGGCCAGTTCCTCGACCGCCGGCTGGATGAAGGGGCCGTCGCCGTGAACCCAGGGCTCCCCGGCGAAGCCCGCCAGCTGGACCAGATGCACCCGATGGGTGGCCTGCAGCCGCTCGGCCTCGGCCCGCCACACCTCGCGGGAGCAGCCGAAGCCGGGGATCAGGATGACGTCGGGTCCCTGCCCCACCACCTCGACGGACAGACGGTCGGAGCGGAAGGGGGCCTGGACTTCGACCCCGGGGACGGCGGCCGGAACGGGGGCCGCGAACACCTTGGTGGCGGCGATGATGTTGGGCGTGCAGATCGCCAGGGTGATCAGAACAGCGCGCAGCAGGGGGCGACGCGCGCGGGTGCGGGCGTGGGTCATGGGTCTCTCCGTGGATTGGGTTGGGTCGCTGACCGAAGTCAGGCGTGGGGATTTTCGAAGACGTCCTCGACGGGACGGTCAAACAGCACCGCGATGCGGTAGGCCAGGTCGAGGGACGGGTCGTGTTTCTCGGTCTCGAGCGCGTTGACGGCCTGTCGGGACACGCCCAGCGCCTGGCCGAGCTGTTCCTGGGTCCAGCCGCGCTCGACGCGCAGCAGCTTGAGCCGGTTCTTCATCAGTTCGAGGTCCGGATGAAGGGCGCGACGCAGCCGTAGAGCCCCCAGAAGGTCGGATAGATCAGCCAGGCCGGAATGTGCGGCGCGGCGGCGAAAGTCTCGGCGAACCCCCAGAAGGTCGCGACCGCCATCGCCAGCCCCGCCGCGACGATGAACTGCTTGGCGGTGACGGCGCGAACGAACTCGTCGCTGTCGCGCATCAGGCTCAACGTCGCCCAGATCTGGCCGATGACCGGAGCGGACACCGCCGCCGCCAGCAGCCAGCCCGCCGGCTTGCCGATCACATCATCGAAGGCGTCCGTGACCATCATCGAGATGCAGATCGCCATATAGGGGACCATGAAGGCCCAGGTGCGGATCAGATATTTGCGCCCCGCGGGCGTGCCTTGTTTCCAAGCGGTCAGCATGTCAGCTCCTCCTGACTGAATGTAAGGCCGACCTTACACGCTCAAAATGTCATGTCAACCTGACATGATGTCAGGAAAGCGCGACTTTATGCGTTTTCTTTGCGAACGCCCCCATCGGGCGTAGTCTGGACTCATGCCCGCCGCGCCCCGCGTCAGACCCTCAGACCTGTTCACGCCCGGGGAATGGGCGCCGTTCCAGACGCGCCGCGGCTGGGTCGGCCCCCTTCTGGTTCTGCATTGCTGGGGTGTGATCGGGCTGGCGGTGGCGGCGGGGATCCTCTGGCCCATTCTGATCCCCGTCTGCGTCATGATCATCGGGACGCGCCAGCTGGGCCTCGCCATCCTGATGCATGAGGCGGCCCACGGCGGCCTGTCGACCCACGGCAAGGTGAATGACTTTCTCGGACACTGGCTGTGCGCCGTCCCGGTCGGCGCCTCGCTGCGCGCCTATCGCCCCTACCACCTGTCGCACCACCGATTCGCCCAGCAGCCCGAGGATCCGGATCTCGTCCTCTCGGCGCCCTTCCCGGTCTCACCCGCTTCCCTGCGCCGCAAGATCGTCCGCGACTTGACCGGCCAGACCTTCTTCAAGCAGCGTATTCTGCTGCCGCTGGCGGCGATGCGCGGGGCGAATGCCTCCCGTGCTACGGATGACCATGACTACGAGGCCATAGTGACGGGGCGATCGATCCTGCCCTTCCTGCTGGTCAATCTGGCCCTGCTGGTCGCGATGACGCTGGCGGGGTTCTGGTGGGCGTATTTCGCCCTCTGGCTCCTGCCGATGGCGACCTGGTTCCCGATGGTCACGCGCCTGCGCAACATCGCCGAACACGCCTGCGTCGAAGGCTCGGCGACCGATCCCTTCCGCGCCGCTCGCACGACCCGCGCCAGTTGGTGGGAGCGCGCCTTCATCGCCCCCTATTGGGTCAATTTCCACGCTGAACACCACCTCTTCATGCACGTCCCCTGCTGGAAGCTGCCGCGCCTGCACAGGGCGGTGCGCGGCAAGCCGCAGGGCGAGCGGATGGAGGTCGCGGACGGTTATTTGACGGTGCTCAGGACCGCCAGCGGAGGCGACTCCGCCCTCAGGTGACCTTCTTGGCGATCGTCACGCCCAGCACGACGAACACCGCGAAGATGATCAGCGCCAGAACGAACAGGAATTTGGCGATCCCCGCCGCCGCGCCGGCGATGCCGCCGAAACCCAGAACGCCCGCGATCAGGGCGATCACGGCGAATATCAGAGCCCATTTAAGCATGTCGTTCTCCTTCTGCCGGGGAAACGGCAAGGCCGGTCCCCGGTTCCCCGGCAAAGCCGCAAGGCGCGTGCTAGGAGGTCCGCATGGCCATCACCGATCCCGCCGCCTTCATCCTCGAGAACACCCGGCTGCAGACCGTGCCGCATGCGCCGGAGATTTCACTCTGGCTGGCCGATGAGGTCACCCCGATCTGGCGGCTGACCGAAGAGGAGTTGGGCGAACTGGGTCTGCCGCCGCCCTTCTGGGCCTTCGCCTGGGCCGGCGGTCAGGCGGTGGCCCGCTGGCTGCTGGACAATCCGTCCGAGGTCGTGGGCAGGACCGTGCTGGACTTCGCCACAGGCTCCGGCCTCGTCGGCGTCGCGGCGATGAAGGCCGGAGCCGCCTCCGTGCTGGGGACCGACATCGACCCCTTCTGCGCCGCCGCCGTGGCCCTGAACGCCGAAGCCAACGGCGTCGCCATGGCCTTCACCGACCGCAACCTTCTGGACGGCCCGCCGCCCCGGGTCGACGTCATCTGCGCCGGCGACGTCTGCTACGAGAAGCCCATGACCGACCGGGCGCTAGAGTGGCTGGGCCGGGCCCGCGCCAACGGGACCCGTGTCCTCATCGGCGACCCGGGCCGCACCTACTTCCCGAAATCCGGGCTGGAATTCCTCGCCGAATACCGCGTCCCCACCACGCGCGAACTCGAAGACCAGGAGATCAAGCGCTCCTCGGTCTGGGCGATGGTCTGAGCGGAAGAGGCGGCCCGCGTTCGGCGAGCCGCCCCTCCGTTGCATCAGGCCGCCAGCGACACCGACGACGACGCGGTCGACGACGGCCCGGCATAGGCCGTCATCTGCCGCGACAGCATCGCCTGGAGCGCGCGGGTCAGCTCATCCGCCGCCAACCCGCCGTCGCTGTTCGTGTCGAGCGACGCGAACGCCTCCGTCAGGTCGGTTTCCTCCTGACCGAGAGCCGAGGCGATCTCGCCCAGACCCAGGACGCCGTCCTCATCGCTGTCGGCGGCGTCCAGCAGGGTCGACGCCATCTCCGTGGCCGACGGCGGCCCGCCCCGGTGCGGCGGCGGAGGCCCCTGATTCCGCGCGGCCTCCAGCCCGGCCGACAGCTCATCCGCGCTGGCGGCGCCGTCTCCGTCGGCGTCGAGGGTCGCGAACACGTCCTCGATCTCCGACACGTCCTCCACGCCCATCGAGGAGGCGATCTCGGCGGCGCTCAGCTTGCCGTCGCCGTCGGTGTCCGCCTCATCGATGAGGGTGGAGGCCAGGCTGTCGCTCTCGTCCTCCTGTGCGCCCAGCAGGCTGGACAGTGTGTCAGCGCTGAAACCTCCGCCGCCCATATTGGCGGGCGGAGGACCGGGAGGCGGTCCGGGCGGGGGGCCCTTGGCGCCGTCCGCGGGGGCGGCTCCGGGCATTTCCTGCCCGGTCTCCGACGTCTTCGAGGTCTGGAACAGGCTTTTCAGCGCCTGCATCGCCAGACCCGAGGACGCCGCTGTGGTCGATGATATCTGCATCGGCGGTGTTCCCTGGGAGGGTGAACCACGTCCCGGCGCCCCTTGCGGGCCACCGTCGCGGCCCTGGGACCGATGCAGGATTCTCGCCGCGTCATGAAATTATCTATCTGATAAATATAATGTTTCTTGCCGGAAACAAGGCCGCCGCAATGCCGCCCCGGGCCTTGCCGAAACCCTAACCGACCGCGGTGTCATCGGCCTCCGGGTCGGGCGAGAAATGGATATGGCGATCCGGGGCCGGGTCGTCGGCGTGATCCTCCCCGGACATCTCCGAGGCCGCCGGCCGGCCCGTGCCGCGGAGCTTCTCCAGTTCGGGGTCGCGGCTGAAGCCGGGGTCTTGCATGGATTTGGTCACGACAGGCTCCTCATCGGCGATGCGCCGACGTCAGAACCGGCGACGCCTGTGTCGGGTTCCGGTCACGCTTGGTCCGCGCGCCCCTTGGGGCCATCTTGGTCTCCATGACCCGCGCCCTGATCCTGCCCGCCGTCGTCGCGCCCCTGTTCCTCGCGGGCGGCGCCGCCGCCCAGTCCGTACCGCAGCCCCTGCCGCCCGCGCCCTCGACCTGGGACCAGCACCGGTATCAGGCGGACCAGCACCGCTATGAGATGGAGCGGCTGCGCCGGCAGAGCGAGCAACGCCAGACCACCGCCCGCCAGCTGCAGCTGGAAAGCCGCCTGACCCTCGACGACCTCGACCGCCGACGCGACAGGGACCCGACCACCGTCCCGCCGCTCCCCCTTCGTTCGCCGGAGGAAGCCCGGGCCGCCCGCCAGTCCGCCACCGAGCGACGCGAAACCACCACCCGCCGCGTCGGCGAGATCGACGCCTGGCTGGACCGCCGGCCGAATTAACACGCCCTTCCTTGGCGCATCCCTTGCGTCCCGGCCGCGTTACGGCTTCGGTCGGATCAAAGGGTGAGGGAGGACGAACCATGCGTTGGGAAGGCGGCCGCCGCGGCGGCAATATCGAGGATCGGCGCGGCATGGGCCCGGTCGGCATGGCCGGCGGCGGCATCGGCGCGCTCGTTCTGGCCGCCATCGGCTATTTCGTCTTCGGCATCCCGCCCGAGACCACCCAGCAGATCACCAGCCAGCTCGGCGGCGTCGGTCAGCAGGAAGGCAAGGCAGGCACCCCGGCGGATCAGGCCGGCCTCTTCGTCGATGTGATCGGCGCCAACATCGATGACGTCTGGCGCACCAAACTCCAGGGCTACACCCCGCCGACCGTGGTCCTGTACGAGCAGGGCACCTCGACCGGCTGTGGTTTCGGCCAGAGCGCCATGGGCCCCTTCTACTGCCCCACTGACCAGAAGGTCTATCTGGACCTCGGCTTCTGGCAGGAGATGGAGACCCAGCTCGGGGCCTCCGGCGCCGACTTCGCCCGCGCCTATGTCATCGCCCACGAATACGGCCACCACGTCCAGACCCTGACCGGCGCCTCCGAACAGGTCCGGCGCGCCCAGCAAAGGGCGTCCGGCCAAGCCGAGGCCAACCGCTATTCCGTCGCGCTCGAACTCCAGGCCGACTGTTACGCCGGCGTCTGGGCGGCCAATGCCGCGACCGTCTCCAACGGACAGGTCGCCCTGACCGCCGGGGATCTGGAAGAGGGGCTCAAGACTGCCTCGGCCATCGGCGACGACACCCTGCAGCGCCGGGGCGGCGGGCGGGTCTCCCCCGAAAGCTTCACCCACGGCTCTTCGGCCGAGCGGATGACCTGGCTGCGGCGCGGCTATGACAGCGGCGACCCCGCCGCCTGCGACACCTTCCAGAACCTCTAGACCGGTCTCAGGCTTGTTGCGGCGCAGCGGGCGCGGCAAGGTTCCGCCGTGACCTCCTCCTCCGCCGCCTCCGCCCTCGCCGCCTCCCGTCGCCTTGTCCTCAAGGTCGGCTCCGCCCTGCTGATCGACGGCGGGCGGCCGAACGGCGCGCGCCTCGCGGCCCTCGGTCAGGAGATCGCCGACCTGCGCGCCGGCGGCGTCGAGGTGATCGTCGTCTCCTCCGGCGCCGTCGCGCTCGGCCGGGGTCGCCTCGGCCTTTCGAAGTCCGCCCGGCTGGACGAGAAACAGGCCGCCGCCGCCGCCGGGCAGTCCCTGCTGATGCAGGCGTGGGAGACCGCCCTGTCGCCCCACGGCCTGAACCCCGCCCAGATCCTGCTGACCCGCGACGACACCGAGCGCCGTCGCCGCTGGCTCAACGCCCGCTCGACGTTGGACGCCCTGCTGCGCCTCAAGGCCGTGCCCGTGGTCAACGAGAACGACACCGTCGCCACCGAGGAGATCCGCTACGGCGACAATGACCGCCTCGCCGCCCGCACGGCCCAGCTGGCCCGCGCCGACCTGCTGGTCCTGCTCAGCGACATCGACGGCCTCTATGACGCCGACCCGCGCGCGAACCCGGACGCCGCCCACCTGCCTCTGGTCGAGGCCCTGACGCCCGAGGTCATGGCCATGGCGGGCGAGGCCAACGCCTCGGCCTCCGTCGGCACCGGCGGCATGCGCACCAAGCTGGAAGCCGCCCGCATCGCCCGCTCGGCGGGCTGCGCCACCGTCATCGCCTCCGGCCTGACCGACCGCCCCCTGACCGCCGTTCTGGACGGCGCCAAAGCCACCCTCATCTCCGCCCCCGCCGGTCCCATGGCCGCGTGGAAGTCGTGGATCGCGGGCAGCGTCGATCCGGCCGGGCGGCTGGTCGTCGACGACGGCGCCGTCGCCGCCCTGCGCGCGGGCAAGAGCCTGCTCCCCTCCGGCGTCCGCAAGGTCGAGGGCCGCTTCGACCGGGGCGACAGCGTGCTGGTCGTCACCCCCGACGGCGTCCGCGCCGCCGTGGGGCTGGCCGCCTTCTCCGCCGAGGAGATGGCCCTGATCCGGGGCCGTCAGACCGGCGAGATCGAGGGGCTGGTCGGCTACAAGGGTCCCCAGGTCGCCATCCACCGCGACGATCTGGTGCTGGAGGGCGCGGCATGACCCTCATGGACCAGATGCTGAACCGGGGCCGTCGCGCCCGCGCCGCCGCCGACGCCCTGCGTCTGGCCCCGCCCGAAACCCGCACCCGCGCGCTGGAGGCCGCCGCCGCAGCCCTGCGCACCCGGACCGACGCCATCCTGTCCGCCAATGCCGGGGACATCGCCCGCGCCCGCGAAAACGGCCTGTCCGAGGCCCTGATCGACCGGCTGGCGCTCAGCCCCGCCCGTCTGTCCGCCGTCGCCGACGCCGTGGTCGAGGTGGCCGCCCTGCCCGATCCGCTCGGCCGCGAGACCGCCCGCTGGACCCGGCCCAACGGACTGGACATCGCCCGCGTCGCCACCCCCATCGGCGTTCTGGCCATCATCTACGAGAGCCGTCCGAATGTGACGGCGGACGCCGCCGCCCTGTGTCTGCGCTCCGGCAATGTCGCCCTGCTGCGCTGCGGCTCGGACTGCCTGTCGTCCTCCCTGGCCATCCATGCCGCCATGGTCGAGGGGCTGGAGGCCGCCGGCCTGCCCGCCGACGCCATCCAGCTGATCGACACCCCCGACCGCGCCGCCGTCGGCGCGCTGCTGACCGGACTGGAGGGGAGCGTCGACCTCCTGATCCCCCGGGGCGGCAAAAGCCTGGTCGCCCGGGTGCAGGCCGAGGCCCGCGTGCCGGTGCTGGGCCACCTCGAGGGGCTGAACCACACCTATGTCCACGCCGCCGCCGATCCGGACATGGCCGAGGCGGTGCTGGTCAACGCCAAGATGCGGCGCGTCTCCGTCTGCGGCGCCACAGAGACCCTGCTCATCGATCGCGCCTGCGCCCCCGCCCTGCTCCCGCGCCTTGCCGCGGCGCTGGACGCCGCCGGCTGCAGCCTGCGCGGCGACGCGGAAAGCCGGTCCCTGGTTCCCGCGGTCACCGAAGCCTCGGAGGCCGACTGGACCACCGAATATCTGGCCCCGATCCTCGCCGTGCGTGTGGTCGATGATCTCGATCAGGCCGTGGACCACATCCGCCGCCACGGCTCGGGCCATACCGAAGCGATCATCACCGAGGACGAGGCGGCCGCGGCCGCCTTCCTGAACGCCGTCGACAGCGCCGTTGTCATGTGGAACGCCTCGACCCAGTTCGCGGACGGGGGCGAGTTCGGTTTCGGCGGCGAGATCGGCATCGCCACCTCCCGCCTGCACGCGCGCGGGCCGGTCGGGGCGGAACAGCTGACCAGCTACAAATACGTCGTGCGCGGCACGGGGCAGATCAGGGGGTAGGGTGTCCGGTACGTCAGGCTGTGAGCCCGCGACGTGGTCCCACCCCACGGCCGACATCCGACACCCTCACCCCACCGTCAGGTCGAGGGGGCGCGAGATGTGCAGCGTGCCCCGGCCCAGATCCAGCGCCGCCCGCCGGTCGCGGAAGGCCTCCATGCCCACGAGACCGCCCGGGAAGTTGGGCAGGGGCGGCTGGTCGAACACCCCCACCGCGACCTGTTCATATAACTGGTCCGCGAAGGTCACCGTCCGGGCCTCGACGAGGGTCGACCGCATCGCGCCGCCCAGGACCAGGCTGACGCCCGCCCGTTCGGGCCTGCCGTCCAGCAGACCCGCCGTGGTCGCCGCCTCACGGCTCAGTCCCAGCAGGGACGAGGCGCCCGTGTCGATGATGGCGCGCACCGCCGCGCCCTCGACGGTCAGGTCCGCCTGCAGCGCCGTGCCCTGCCGGCGCACCTCGGCCTCCATCAGGTCCGGCGGGCGCACGAAGGCCTCCCGGTCGACCAGCCGGACGTAGCGGCGGCCCGGCTCCAGCGCCAGCACGGCCTCGCCCAGGACGTCCTGACCGAGGATGATCGGGGTGCGCAGCCCATCCTCCGCCGCCAGCGGCCCGAGGTCGAGAATGGCCGCCCGCAGCTTTCGGATCGACAAGCCCGGCAGGTCGACGTCGACGGACGTCCCCCGCCCGACCTGGGTCCCGCCGCCCACGCCGTAGGCCAGCAGGGGCATGTCGAACAGGGCCCGGCCCTCGTCCGGCAGGGTCTCGAAGAAGGCGCGGTCGATGACCGAAAACTGGGCCCCGCTGTCGATCAGGGCCAGCACCTCCCGCCCCTCGACCCGCACGGCCACCGTCGGCGTGGAGGTCCGCCGGCCATAGCTCATCCAGGGCGTGGCCCCCTCGCTCCCGAAGACCAGCTCCGGCTTCGGCCAGAACAGGTGCTCGCGCGCCCACCAGGCGCCTCCGGCGACGGCGAGCAACCCGGCGGCGCGGATCAGGAGGCTACGGCGGTTCATCCCCGTCAAGATGGCGCGCACCCCGCCCGAACGCCAGCGGCGCGACGTCGCGTCTGATCAGAAGGTCGCCTGAAACGACGAACCGGCCGGCGCCCCCCGACGCCGACCGGCTCGAATGCGAGGCCGGTATCCCCGTACCCCCGCCAACCCCGGATCCACGACCGCAGGGTTACTGGAACGTAAATGACCCGAGCAGCCCGCTCCTGTCCACTGCCTTCCGCGCTTGCCCTTTGAAATTGTGTCCTAACGGTGGCCGAACGGCACCACCTTGTTCGCGCCGTCATGGCCGATGTCGGCCGCGCCGAGGTAGGGGATGCCCGCGCGCTGGCACCAGTAGCGGGTGATTTCCTCGGCGGTCAGGCCGAAGTCCGGCTCGTTCTGCACGATCTCCGACACCCGGCCCAGCCGGATGCCGGCCACCTTCCGGATCGACGGCTGGCTGGTCAGATGGAACATCATCCGGTCGATCCGGTACAGCGGCTCGGACACGTCCTCCAGCATCAGGACATGGTCCGTCAGATCCGGCTCCAGCGCCGTCCCCACCAGGGCGTCGAGGATGCTCAGGTTGAAGGCCACAGCCGGGCGCGGATCGGCGTGCAGCGACGGCTCCCAGGACGACGACGCCCCGCTCTTCAGCCATTCCAGCGCCCGCCAGGCGGTCTCGTCATGCCGCACCGAGTCCGAGGCCATCGGTCCGTGCGCCACATGCGGGAATCCCGCCTTGTAGAGCATCGCCAGCAGACTGCCCGCGTCCGAATAGCCCAGATAGCGCTTCTCCCGCGCCACATCCGTCAGGCGCGGCAGCACCGCCTCGGCGATCCGGCACGAGCCGTAGCCGCCGCGCGCGAACCACACCGCGTCCAGCCGCGGATCATTGGCGAACTCGACGAAGGCGTTGGCGCGCGTGGCGTCGTCCCCGCCGAAATGGCCGTGCTTCTGGAACACCGCCGGGTGGAAGACGATCTTGATCGAGCCGTCCGGCACATGGGCCGCGAACCACGCCTCGATGGCCTCGCCCCGCGCCCTGGAAAAGCGCGAGCTGGCGTTGACGATGCCGATCTTCAAGGCGTGATCCCCGGACTGTCCTTCCCCTTCATAGTCCGCACCGCGTCCGCGAACCAATCCCTTCCCCTCGCCCGCTTCGCCCTCTACTCAGCGATCCATGGCGAACGACTACTTCTTCTGCGGGATCGGCGGCTCGGGCATGCTGCCGCTGGCGATGATCGTGCAGGCGCGCGGCAATCGCATCGAGGGCTCCGACCGGTCCCGCGATCAGGGCCGCACGCCGGAGAAGTTCGCGTGGCTGGAAGCCCACGACGTCGCCCTGCATCCGCAGGATGGCTCGGGCGTCACCCGCGCGGACCAGATCGTCGTCGCCACCGGCGCGGTCGAGGACACCGTCCCCGACATCGGCGCCGCCAGGACCGTCGGCGCGACCGTCAAGACCCGGCCCCAGCTGCTCAGCGAAATCTTCAACGCCGCCCCCGCCTCCATCGGCGTGGCCGGCACCTCCGGCAAGTCGACCATCACCGGCATGATCGCCTGGATCCTGCATCAGTCCGGCCGCGCCCCCACCGTCATGAACGGCGCGGTGATGAAGAATTTCGCCGACGCCGATCACCCCTTCGCCAGCGCCCTGATCGGCGGTCCCGACCTCTTCGTGTCCGAGGTCGATGAAAGCGACGGCTCCATCGCCCGCTACAACCCGACCGTCGCCGTCGTCTCCAACATCTCGCTGGACCACAAGTCGATGGAGGAGCTGCGCGCGCTGTTCGGCGGCTTCACCGACCGCGCGGCCACCGCCGTGCTGAACCTCGACAATCCCGAGACCGCCGCGCTGGCCCAGACCCTGCCCGCCGACAGGGTCGTCACGTTCGCCCTGGGCGAAGAGACCGCCACCCTGAACGCCCACGATCTGGAGCCCCGCCCGACGGGCATGCGCTTCACCCTGACCGAGCAGGGCGGGCAGACGCACGCCGTCACCCTCAACGTCCCCGGCGCCCACAATGTCGCCAACGCCCTGGCCGCGCTCGGCGCCGTGCGCGCGATCGGCGTCCCGCTGGGCGAAGCCGTCGCCGCCCTTGAGACCTTCTCCGGCATCCGTCGCCGCATGGAGGTGGTCGGGACCGCCAATGGCGTCACCGTCATCGACGACTTCGCCCATAACCCGGACAAGATCGCCGCCACCCTCAAGACCCTGCACGCCTTCGACGGCCGCCTGCTGATCCTGTTCCAGCCGCACGGCTTCGGCCCGCTGAAGCTGATGAAGCATGAGTTCATCGAGGGCTTCGCCGGCCTGATGCGCCCGGACGATGTCCTTCTGATGCCCGAGCCGGTCTACTACGGCGGCACCACCGACCGGTCCGTCGGCAGCGAGGACATCGCCTCGGGCGTCCGCGCCATGGGCCGCAACGCCGAGGCCCTCGCCACCCGCGACGCCTGCGGCGACCGCCTCGTTGACCTGGCCCGTCCCGGCGACCGGATCATCGTCATGGGCGCCCGGGACGACACCCTCTCGACCTTCGCCCAAAGCCTGCTTCAGAGACTTTAGGTCCGCTTACGGACTGATATTCAACAGAATATCTCGAAACATTCACGCACGGCAAAGCTGGCATTAAGTGACAGCCCCTATTCCGGCCCTCGCACCCCGGAGTACGCGTGAATGGCCAGAATCGGAGACTTCGCCAGCGGCGCCGAGCCGATTGGACCGGACACCCCCGGCGCCCATGTCTTCGAACGCTTCGAGCGGGAGCCGGACACCCTCGCCATCGCCGTGGTCGACGCCGACCGGCGCCCGATCGGTCTGGTCGAGCGCAACGCCTTCACCCTGCGTATGGCCGCCGAGTTCGGCCGCGCCCTCTATGCCCGCCGTCCGGCCTCCAGCTTCATGGACCCCGCGCCGCGCATCCTCGACGCCGACGCCCATGCCGAGACCCTGTTCGACAGCCTCGACGCCGGCAATCTGGGCGCCCTGCTGAACGGCTTCGTCGTCGTCTCCGACGGCCGCTACGCGGGGGTCGGCGCCGGGGTCCATCTGCTCCAGGCCGGCAGCGCCATCCATCGCAAGCGCGCCGAAGCGATGAGTGTCCTGGCCCGCGACCTCGCCCGCGCCGAACAGGAGGCCCGCACCTCCAGCCGCGCCAAGTCCGAGTTTCTCGCCGTCATGAGCCACGAGATCCGCACGCCCCTGAACGGCGTGCTGGGCGTCGCCGCCCTGATGGAGCGCGAGCTGACCCAGGACGCCCTGCGCCCCTATGTCCGCACCATCCTCGACTCCGGCCAGAGCCTGCTGCGCCTGCTGACCGACGCCCTGGACATGTCCCGCGCCGAGGCCGGGCTGATGACCTTCGAGACCGGCGTGGTGTCGCTGGAAACCGTCGCCCGCGACCTCGCCGCCCTGTGGGAGCCCCGGGCGGCGGAGAAGGCCCTGACCCTGACCGTCGCCTGCGACCTGGACGGCGCCGCCCATGTCGACGCCGACGAGGTCCGTCTGAAGCAGCTGCTGAACAACCTGATCGGCAACGCCATCAAATTCACGCCCTCGGGCGAGGTGGTCGTCACCCTCACCGCGCGACCGGAGGACGGCGACGCCGCCCTGTCCGTCACCGTGGACGACAGCGGCCCAGGCATCGCCGAGGACGCGGCGGCGGCCATCTTCGATCCGTTCAACACCGGCCGCGCGGGCCGCGAGGGCGCCGGCGCCGGTCTGGGCCTGGCCATCTGCCGTCAGATCGTCGAGCGGATGAACGGCCGGATCGGTGTGGCGCGCTCCCCCCGCGGCGGCGCCCGCTTCGCCTTCGATCTTCGCCTGCCGCTGGCCGCGTCCGCTGGCCCTGCCGGGATCGAGCCGCCCGCGCCGACGCCGCATGAGACCCTCCACGTTCTGGTCGTGGACGACAACGCCACCAACCGCTTCGTCGCCGGCAAGGTTCTGGAGCTGTTCGGCTGCACCTCCGAAACCGCCGTGAACGGCCGCGAGGCTGTGGAACGGGTCCAGCAGGCCCGCTTCGACCTGATCCTGATGGATGTGAAGATGCCGGTCATGGACGGGGTGCAGGCCACGCGGGCCATCCGCGCCCTGCCCGGTCCCACCGCCGCCCTGCCCATCCTCGCTCTCACCGCCAACGCCGACCCGCGGGACGAGGCCGACTATCTGGCGGCAGGCATGGACGGCGTGGCCCAGAAGCCGATCCAGCCCGACGTTCTCCTGGACGCCATTCGCCGGGTCCTGTCCGCCACACCCGGCGACCAGACCGCGCAGGCGGCGTAAATCCGGGCAACCCGAGGCCGATCCGGGTATTGCAACGCTGATGCTGCAAATCCCCCCGCCGCCCCCCGCCGATCTGCCGGACGTCGTCGTCACCGGCGCGCGCCTTCCGCCCGCGGCCGGCGAGGCGGCCTTCGCCGTCATCCGGCT
The DNA here is from genome assembly GCF_048799765.1 of Brevundimonas sediminis. Taxonomy (NCBI): domain Bacteria; kingdom Pseudomonadati; phylum Pseudomonadota; class Alphaproteobacteria; order Caulobacterales; family Caulobacteraceae; genus Brevundimonas; species Brevundimonas sediminis. The sequence goes on along the minus strand of NZ_JBLYQK010000013.1, from coordinate 538 downwards.
GGATGATCAGGACCTGCGCGCCGAGCGGCGGCTGGACGAAGCCCTGGCCTCGGTTCCCGCCGTCTCCCTGTTCCGCCGCACCTCCAGCCTCGCCGCCAATCCGACGACCCAGGGGATCAGCCTGCGCGCCATCGCCCCGTCCGGCGCGGGCCGCACCCTGGTGACCCTGGACGGCGTGCCGGTGAACGATCCCTTCGGCGGCTGGGTGATCTGGTCCCAGCTGCCGACCGAAAGCCTGTCCGGCCTCGACGTCGTGCGCGGCGCGGGCGCCGGTCCGTATGGCGCGGGCGCCCTGACCGGGGTGATCCGGCTGCGGGAGCGGGATGCCGGCTGGACCGTCGACGCCTCTCTGGCCGAGCGCGGCGGCGCGCGCCTCTCGGCCTCCGGCGCGACCGATCTCGGCCCAGCCCGTTTTGTCGCCTCGGGCCTGTACGAGACCAGCGACGGCTACGTCCCCGTTCGCGGGGCCGCCGCCGGCGCCGCCGACACGCCGCTCGATCTCGAGGTGCGGGCCGCCGCCGTCCGCGCCGACCTGCCC